>CADBQL010000311.1 GCA_902796815.1 uncultured Coriobacteriaceae bacterium
AAGATTGAGGGGCTCGACTCAGGTGCAGACGATTACATGACGAAGCCCTTTTCCCCAGCCGAAATGCTCGCTCATCTACGCGCCCTTACGCGTCGTCAAGGACAGGTTGTGTTTGAGACGCTCACATTTGAAGATCTCGAGCTCAACCTAGAAAGTCACGACTTGTCGCGCGCGGGCAAATCGATCAACCTTTCGTTCAAGGAGTTCTCTATATTGAACATCCTCATGGTCAACAAAGGCCAGATCGTGTCAAAAGACATGCTTATTTCAAAGGTTTGGGGCATCGAGTCGAGTGCCGTGGATAACAATGTCGAGGCGTACATCTCGTTTTTGCGCAAGAAACTGAAGTTTCTCGGATCGTCAGCGCAAATTGAAACGATTCGCAAAGTCGGATACCGCTTGATTGCCGGCGACTAGTTTTTAACGACAACGCTTGTGTGTTAGAGCTCGGCTGCTCTGGTACATCTCGTCGTTTGGAAAGGCCTCGCAATGTTCAGAAAGCTTCGTATCAAATTCGTCGCCATCGTCATGACGTCGGTTGCGATTGTTCTCGCAATCGTGTTCACCGGCATATGCATAACTGAGTACCAACACAGCACAGCGAGCGTCGATAAAGCGATGACGAGCGCGATCGATCGCGCCGCAGAGGCGGAAGAACGCATGCGAGATCCTTTTGGTTTTGAGCGAATGCACTCGGAAATGATGGAGAACCTGTTTGGCAGCGAAAGCGATACTGACAACGATGACGATAGCGAAGAAACCAGCGAGAACGATTCTTCGGACGCATCGATTAAGCAAAACGATAACCATTCCGGTCGCGGCTTCAACGGGCCTCGCATCGG
Organism: uncultured Coriobacteriaceae bacterium; assembly: GCA_902796815.1. GTDB lineage: Bacteria > Actinomycetota > Coriobacteriia > Coriobacteriales > Eggerthellaceae > UBA9715. The sequence continues at coordinate 843 of CADBQL010000311.1, forward strand.
CGGACATGAAGATGACCAGCGTACGATGGTCCCCGTGGCTGTCTATACGCTTTCCACGACAAATTCGTTCATCATCGCGCAAGGGTTCACCACCGCATCGATTGACAACGACGTGCTCCAGCAGGCTGCAGAACGCCTATGCGTTCTCGAAGATGGACAGGGAACGTTTTCGGATCTGGCGCTACATTACCTCAAGCGCACGGTCGATGATACGACATTCGTCGCCTTTGCGGACACTTCGACGACCGACAGCTGGAAATCGCTCGCAATTACACTCGGAATAGCAGGCCTCGGCACGCTCGCAGTTTTTTTCATCATCGCCCTTTTGCTTTCCAAATGGGCGCTTCGACCTGTACGCGAAGCATGGGATGCGCAGCGTCAATTCGTCGCAGATGCCTCGCATGATCTTAAAACGCCTCTCACGGTTATCTTGGCAAACGCATCTATCCTGCTCAAACACCCTGAGCACTCGATTGCAAGCGAAAGCCAATGGATTGAATCAACGCAAATCGAAGCAAAGCATATGCAAGGGCTCATCAACGAGATGCTCGAACTCGCCCAAGTTGAAGCAGGCGAACAGGTCAATGTCGTTCGCGATACTCTCGACTTCAGCGACCTCGTCGATGGCGAAACGCTTCTATTCGATTCTGTCGCACTTGAACGCGGCTGTCATTTCGATTGCGACATCGCAAGCGGGTTAACCGTGGAGGGAAATGAACAGCAGCTCCACAAGATGGTATCGACACTCGTAGAGAACGCATTCAAATACGTAGACGAGGCTGGCACGATCAATGTGACCCTACGTCAATCAGGTAAGTTTGCACGGCTTGATGTATGCAATACCGGATCGACGATTTCAACCGAAGACCTTCCCCACATCTTCGATAGGTTCTACCGCACGGACAAGGCGCGCACGTCGGGTGCGGGCGGTTTTGGTCTCGGCCTTGCCATTGCTCGCGAAATTGCGCGCTCTCACGGTGGCGACATCACGTGCGCGAGCAGCCCTGATGCTGGAACGACGTTCTCAGTAACCCTTCCCGTTTCCTAGCCCAGTCAATGAGTCTCGCCCCAGGGGCATGACTCATTCGCAAAATGCCTCACTATGTATTGCGCGTAGCAGATGTTATAACTCTAGCGAAATCGTAAGAGTAATCAAACTGCACGTTTGTCGATTGACCGAACGTCACTGACCCAACGGTCTCAAGTTCAGGATTGTAAAAATAGGCCATCTTTACCATCAATGGCAAATCGCCTAATGTCCCTTTAAGGGTTACAACACGCGCAGCATAGCCAGCGAGTTCGCAATCTGAATAAGATACCAGCTGATCAAATGGAGTACTGTCAATGAATCCTGAGAGATAATCGTTCTTTGAAGCCTCGAAGTCTTCTCGAGTAGCACCACCACCGATATAGTTTTCGCGCAACGCAATCATAGCGACAGATGATCCACGTTCTGCATAATAGAATTTCGAACCCTGATCGTCTTCTTGTACACTCGACTTGAAATAGCTTGGTATCTGGAAATCGAGGCCGGCAACAGATTCGACAAAATTCGAATGCTCGTCGAATCCGTTCTTGGGAGTTTTTTCCATTTGAATATCATGCGTCAGGCTTTCTGCGGAATCCTCAGTCAAATCATTTTGAGACGAATTCCCAGATGAGCCAACGTCGTTGCTCTCACTAACAACGATTGAAGATTCCCCTGCAGAAGCCGCAATCGGGCTCGACGGCACATCGGCACCTTCATTGGAGGATGAGGCGCCTGTAATCCTTGGCCAAACTACGAGCGCAAAAGTAAGTATGATGACGAGCAGCACCAAGGATGCTGCTCCTGCAACCTTCAAGACTTTCGAGCGTGGATCCTGCGAATCCTCGCCGCCGTTATCGCTGCCTTCATGATAACGAGCTGCTTCGGCGCTCCGATCATTTTGCCCCGATTTTCTCGAGCTCTCGCTGCTGTCATGCTCATTCGGCTGCGGTAGCCCCTCTCCCATGGCGCGTACGGA
>CADBQL010000312.1 GCA_902796815.1 uncultured Coriobacteriaceae bacterium
ATGGGGCAGGTCGTTTCGAACAACAAGTACCTCATCAACGATGTCGATAACATGCTCATCATCTGGGGTTCCAATCCCATCGGTTTCACCCGCCCGGGCGAAACCACCCACATGATGCTCGACGCCAAGGATCGCGGTGCAAAAATCGTGCACGTGTCGAACCTCTACGACGTGACGAGCGCCAAGGCCGACACGTGGATTCCCGTTAACTCCGGCACCGACGGCGCTTTGGCCATGGCTATGGCCCACGTGCTCATCGAGGAGAACCTCTACGACGAGCAGTTCCTCATCGAGCGCACGGCCGGTGCGTATCTCGTGCGCGACGACAACGGACAGTACCTGCGCGAAAGCGATATAGCGGAAGACGGAGATCCGACCAAGTTCGTGTTCATGGGCGAGGACGGCGAGCCGCATACCGCTACGCGTTTCGTCGGCAAAGCGGTTATCGGCGCGCTCGGCACCTCGCAGAGCCGCGACCTGCTCGACCGCAAGCAGGGTGAGGAGGGCCAGCCGATGGACGTCTACGGCGGCTTCGCGCCCGTGCTCGACGCCGTGGCCGAGGTGGCTGGCATCTCCTGCAAGACGGCGTTCGTCAAGCTGCGCGAACACCTGGCCGAGTGGACGCCCGAGGCACAGGAGCCCATCACCGGCGTGCCGGCCGAGACATGCGCCCAGTTCGCTCGCGACTTCCGTGCGGCGAGTCCCGCGTCGATTTTCATAAACTGCGGTTTCCGCTACAAGAACGGCGGCCAGTCGTCCCGCGCAGTGTACTTGCTGGCCTATCTCACGGGAAATGTGGGAAAGAAGGGCGGAACGCTGCTGCCCGGCCCGCTGGATTACTACCCGACGACGCAGCTCAACGTCATGCCGCTGTGGTTCCCGGATTTCAACGACATGCATCGCGGCGACTATGCTGCCATGACCGATATCCTGGCAAGTTTCGAAAATCCCGCCGAAGCACCGCAGCAGTACAAGGCGTTTATCAACCCGTTTGCCAACCCGCTCACGAACTGGCCCAACAAACACCTGTGGCGCGAGCGTTTCCTGCCCAACATCGAGCTGTTCGTCGCCTTTGACATCTACATGTCCGATACGGCCGCCTATGCTGACTACATCCTGCCTGAGGCGACCATCTTCGAGCGCTACGAGTGGATGAACGGGCCCAACGAGTGCTTCACGCTCTGCGAGCCAGCAATTCCGCCGCAGGGCGAGTCCAAGGATTGCGCACAGATCTGGCGCGAGATCGCCATGCGCATGGGGCGTGGCGACGATTGGGCACTCGAGGATACCCGCGAATGGTGCATCTTCGAGAGCACGCTGCCGCAATCCGACGGCAAACCGCAGATGGCCTATATCACCGAGGAAGAGGATCCCGAGCACGCAGGCGAGCTTGCGCCCATCACGTTCGATCGCCTCGAAAAGGTCAAGTCGCTTTCGGCTGTGACCGATGGCACCCCGTTCGACAATTTCACAAATCCGTCGTTCCCCAACAAGTCGGGAAAGATCGAATTCTATAACGAAGGCTTAGCTCCGTTCGGCTGCGCTATGGTCAACTACGTGCCCACGATCGTGCATGACGAAGAGCAGCGCAAGGACTATCCGCTGCAGTTCTATCCGGGCCGTCATAAGTACTTCATGCAGAGCCAGTTCGTGAACATTCCCGAGCTGTATACGCTCGCATCGTCCACCCAGACGGGCGTGGCGCTCAACCCCGTTACCGCCAAGGAGCGTGGCTTGCACGAAGGCGACGAGGTTGAGGTCTATAACCAGCGCGGCTGCATTCGCACGACGCTTCACCTGCGCGAAGACATCGCGCCCGGTATGGCGCACATGTGGTACAGCTTTAAGGAGCGCGAATACGAGGGGACCGACTGTCCGCAGGTGCTCGCTACTCCGCTCAATACCATGGAGGGCATGGATACCCTGACCGCCATCGTCACGTACGGCTCTCACATGCGCGACGTGGCCGACAACATCCCGCGCGCCGTGTGCAATGTTGTGGAAAAGAACAAGGCCGAGGTGTTCTGGGATTCCCTGTGCGACGTGAGGAAGGTGGAAGCATAATGGCAAACGCGACATTGGTGAACATCAACCGCTGCGTCGGTTGCTGGACCTGCAGCATGGCCTGCAAGAAGGCCTATAAGCTCGACGTGGACGACTATCGCATGTACGTGCGCACTATCGGCGGTGGCCAGATCGACACTCCGGGCGGCACGTGGCCGAACCTCTATATGAAATGGATGCCGGTCTACCACACCGACTGCCTCGCTTGCTCGGGCGCCGAGCGCACGAACAACCAGCCGTTTTGCGTGTACAACTGCACGACCGAGGCACTCACGTACGGCGACCTCGACGACCCGGAAAGCGCGATTTCCAAAAAGATGGAAGAGCTGCGTCAGGCCGACTACCGCATCTACCAGCTGCACGCTTGGGAAAAGACCCGCGCGGGCGTATGGTATGCCGAGAAGGGCATCTAGATGACATAAAGTCGGGTTTTTTGTCATTAAGCGAAACGGTCAGCGATTGGGGCGCCGGCGCCGTGTTCCGGCGCCCCAAACATGACATAAAGTCGGGTTTTTTGTCATTAAGCAAAACGATCAACAATCTAAGCGCCGCCGCCGCGATTAGATACGCCCTGCCGCTAAGGTCGAGTCCACTCCCGAATCGACAACTCCTGCTTCATGCGCGCAAAGCCGCATTCGGCTCGGGCCAGCTCGGCATCGAACCGCACGGGAAAGCGCTCCACAGCCGCGAGCAAAAGCCGTGCAGCTTCCTCGTAATGCCCCAAGGCGAGCTCAAAATCGACCTCGCAGCCTTCACCCTCCTCGTAAGCGCGGGCGAGGCGTACGTGCGTGCAACCCGAAACGGCATCAGCCACCCCCTGCATGGTGCGCGTGCGCTCGAGCGAAAGCAAATACATGTCCAAGGCGGCACCGAAATCAGCCTCGCATCCCACGCCGTTGCGCAGCACGTCACCGTACAGGTAGCTCGCCTCGACATCCCCAGCTTCAGCGCCGATGCGTAAATGGTCGTGCGCCCGCCTTTGAATTTCCGCCTTATCGAGCACATCGGGTGCGTACAGGTCACGCTTCGAGGGGTCAAAGTAATGCCCTTCGCAGCGGTCGTGGTAGTAGATTTTGCCCAGCCCCACGTGCGCGCGCTGGCAGCCGCGCGCTATAGCATGCAAGTAGAACAGCTCGGCGATGCGGAAACAATCGATTCGCTTCCCCAAATGCAAAGAATCGCAGCGCGTATAGTAACCCTCATAGTAATAGCCGTCTGCTATGTAGCGCGCCGATTCGCCCAAAGGTTCAGGGGCTTCCTCGGGGAATTGCATCACACGGAAGCGCCCGCCGAGCGGCGCGGTATAGAGGGCATCGGTTTCCTCAAGCTGCTTCGACTCGATCGTTGCCTCGGTAACTACGATGCTCGGCAATTTAGCGCCGGTGTAGAACCAGTTGCGGTCCGCGGTGTATATGGAAAAGCTGCGCCGACCATTCAAATCGGGCGAATAGCTGTTGCCAAGATGCTCGCTGTCAACCTTTCTAGTCCTCAAGGTGCACCTCAAAGTAGATTTTGTTCCACGAGTTGACGCGCTCGACTTCGATGAACACGCCGTAGAGTTTTTTGCCCGCGTCCATCAGCTGCGCCACTATCTCGTTAATGTCAGCGGGCACGTAGCCTATCAGCTGCCCATCGGGAGCTAGCACATGTATCGACCATCTGTCATCGCGATTGTCTGCATCGCGTCTGAATCTTAAGCGATCGCCTGGTTGCAGGACATCGCAGATGTCATCGATGTTGCGCCTGTTCGTCGTTCCAGCGAGGCGAGCCCTCGTCACGATTTTTATGGGCTGCGAAAAAGGCGCCCCTATTCCCAGCTGGCCCGATTGCAAGGCCGCCAAGGCGACTGAGGCCTCGCTGGCACCCGCAACTCGCGCGAGGGCGTCGCGCACGTCTTCCGCCGCGTGATTTTGGGGCTTATCCATGTTGCTCCGTCCGCTGCTCGTAACGTTCGCGGTACTCGGCCTCGGCCTTCTCGCACGCTTCGATTTCCTCTTTCATCTTGCCGATGTGACCTGTGAGCCACTCTTCGTCGCGCAGCAGCGCCAAAAGGCAGTAGGGCCGATCGGCCATCAAGTCCTTCTTGCGTTTCTCGAGCACGTTTACTTGCGCTAAAGCCAGGGCTAGCTCGATTTCCGCCTCGTCGAGTGTTTGGGGCACCTTGAGCTTTGGCTCCTTGCCGCGCGTGGACACTTCGAGCGATTCGAGCATTTCCAGGTCTGCCTGCTTATATGCAGACTGGGCTAGGAAAAACATCATGCGCGCTTCTTCATCCAGTTGAGCGTTGATATCGGGATGAAGGCGTTTCGCCAGGGTTCTGAAAACATCTTTGAGCGCCTGCGATTTCGCCTGGTCAATCTTTATGGTGTTCGCGCGTATGTTGAGTGCCTGAATGTAGCCGCTCACGGCTGAGGCGAGCTTATCTTGCCATTCGGCAAACTCCGTGTCGAGCTGGCTCTCGATTTCCTCGTCGTCGATTACTGTCTCATGATTTATGTACGTTTGTGCCAGCGCGCATTTGCGCTTCGCTCTTCGCATGGCGATTTGCGCTTCGAGCAGGCGGTTTTCCCACGAGCCGACCGTCACTTGCCATTCGGCCTCAATCGAGGGGTTTTGATGCAAAGTGATGCTTTCGATGTCGGTGATGATCGAGGCGATGACGTTGCGGGCACCGTTCAGCCTATCGGTAAGCTCGATCAGGCGGCGAGCGTCATCGTTCATCGCAGAATCGAAAGCTGGTGCTGAAAGGTTGTTGCGATCATCCATCGGTCCTGCCTGTCCATGGCTCATGATTGAACGTGCCATCCATTATATGACATAAAGTCGGGTTTTTTGTCATTAAGCGAAACGGTCAACGATTGAAAACTCCGCCATCAGACGCCTGCATGCTGCTAGCGCCCGTGTTTGCAGTACAGGCTAACGACCGCTTCGGCGCCTTCTCTCGCAATGTTCAAAAATCCCCTTTCCGTTAGAAGGCGTGCTGCAAAAACGCACTGATTTGCAACATGTTTTCGCCCGAGGATGCCCTTTGCCGCATTTCGCGCATGGTACAATTTGCGCATTGCGTCAAATCACAGCTGGATAACAGGAAATGGGGGGTCCATGCAGCTGGATTCGTTTCGCTATTTCGCCGAGCTCGCGCGTGCTGGGTCGTTTTATGGAGCGGCGAAGACCCTCTTCATCTCGCAGCAAGGACTCAACAAGGCGATTACGTCGCTTGAAGCTGAACTGGGCGTCAAGCTGATTGAGCGCGAGGCCCGCGGTGTGCGTCTGACCGCTTCGGGCGAAGTGCTGCTCGATCACGTGGAAGGTCTTTTGCACGGTTACAGCGATATGCTCAAGGATCTCTATGCGACGCATGTGACGACGACTACAAATGATGCGCGCATTGCCATCCACATGACGTATTATCCAGCCAGGATTTCCGAGCCGTTCGTCAGGCAGATGAAGGAATCCAGTTCCATCAACATTATCGAAGAGCCGTTCCAAAACGTGGTCGACGGCGCGCGTGCTTCCGATGGCAGCGCGCTTTACCTGTGCGATCTCTACGGCGCGCACGAACGGGTTACCGAGTTCAGCGACCTCGTGTTCGAGCCGATGATCGTGTCGCGCGCTGGCGTCATCTGGCGCGATGGGTCTCCAATCGCCCCGCGCGGGGCGATACACCGCGAGCAGCTCGCCGATGTGCCGCTCTCGATCGACGCACACCGCGAGATGCGCCGGCTTGCGGAATACATTATGCAGGACTATCCGCTCAACAACATCCGGCAGGGCATCGCCAACCCCAAGGGCCGTATCGAGTACGCTGCCGAAACGGAGGACAGCGTCCTGCTCTATGACTCGTTCGGTTTCGAGCTTTCTCAGGCCAATCCCGAGCTGGCTTGCGATTCGCTGCATTTCACGCCGTTTTCGACACCGCGCTCGATTACGCAGGTCGGGTTCTTCTACCCGAAGGATGCTCGCCCTAATGTTCGCGCCCGCCACATAATCGAGGTTCTGCGTGCGCATATTCGAGAGCGTTACGCCGACTACCTGAATCGTTATCCGATCACGCGATAGAGATATGGGCACGTGACATAAAGTCGGGTTTTTTGTCATGTCAGCCCACTCGCAGTACAACCAATAGTTGTGTAACTACACAGGCAAAGATTGATGGCTCAAGATTGATTGCAAGCCTACAATTTACTCAGGAAAACCTTGCGTGAGCGTAAGCATGGGGGATTCCAATCTGTGCGTCCTCGCGCGAGTGCGTGTCGCCAAAGTTCAGCGGCGCGTTTGGAAGACGAGTGCAAGGGAGGAAAGCGTATGTTGAAGGAAGGCGAGTCTTTCGTCTACACCGCATGCCCTGGGTGGGGCGACCACGACTATTGCGCGCTGAAAACCATCGTGAAGGATGGCAAGATCGTGCGCATGGAGCGTGCCGACTACTTTGGCCCCGAGGCAGCAGACGCCCACATTTGCCAGAAAGGCTGCCTGTCGTGCCGCCAGCCCTACGACCCCAAACGCCTGAAGAAGCCCCTCAAACGTGTTGGCGAGCGTGGCGAGGGCAAGTGGGAAGAAATTAGCTGGGACCAGGCGCTCGATGAGATTGCCGAAAAGATGAACAAGATCATCGCCGAAGACGGCCCAGCAGCCATCACGATGTG
>CADBQL010000313.1 GCA_902796815.1 uncultured Coriobacteriaceae bacterium
GTCAATCGATTTGTGGCCATTGGCATTGGCTTTGTCGAGCGCCTCGAGAAGCGCCTTGAGCGCTGCTTCATCGCTGTCGGAGGACGGGTCGAGCCCAACCGCAGCTGCCGACTCAGAATTCAGATAGACGACAAGGGTGTCATCCGTTGCGACGAACATGACATCGGAAGGCTTTTTCCCGATGAGATAGGCATACCCATGATATGCGCCGTCGATGTCGCGATTGCTGCCCGCATTCGCCCGCTCGAAATCGCCAAGCGCGAACGCGCATCCGTCAAGCACGGCCGAAAGGCCGTCGGCTGACACTGTCACACCCGCCGCAGTAGAAGCGCCTTCGTTGTTTTCGGAAGCCCCCGCATCCGCCCACGCCGCAGCTGGCGCACCCATGCCCAAGGCACATGCCACTACTAACAAGATGCTCATTAGGCGCATTCGCATGCCATTTCCCCTATCCCTCTTTATATATATGCTAGATCGCTATTGGCATCTGCCTGTCGAATCGGAGAAGGAAAGGCGTGCTTGGCTTGCGAGCGAGCGCGAAGGTTGCAAAAATGCCTTGCACCCGCAGAATCGCTTACTCCCCTATCCCCTGCCCAACAGGCAAATATCAGCAGCGGTCTTGCATGGAATGCTTGATAACCTATGGCGGCGAGAGGCTTTCCCACCTTTCCCACCATGGTCCCTAACACTGCAGGGGAGCCGAACATCCGACTCCCCCGCATATATTACTGTATCAGAACTATTCTGTCAGCAAGATTATTCAAAGCCGTTTATGCAGCGAGTTCGAAGCCCCACTTCTGCCAGATTTCCAGAGCGCCGGCATCATTGAGACACCAATCGATGAAGGCGGCGGCTGCCTCAGCGTTTTCGGACTGAGCGCAGACGGCACCAGGATAGGTAATGTTCTTGTGCGTGTCGCCCGGCACAACGCCGACGACCTTGACGCCACCGAAGCGCTCGACGTCGGATGTGTAGACGAATGCGATGTCAGCATCGCCAGACTCGGCATGCTTGCAAACGTTGCCAACGGAGGTGTCAGTTACAACCTTGCCCTCGAGCGGCGTTCCAGCGTAAGCATCAGTGCCTTCAGACTTGCCAGCGCTCTCAGCACCGACCTTGCCCTCGGGATTATTGAAGCAACCGACGGTGGAAAGCGCTTGGTTGGCATAGTTACCAGCCGGGACGGAGTCGTCGCCGATGGCCACCTTGTTGAACTTGCCGGCTGCGACGTCCTCGAGCGTAACCTCGGTAATGGCATCGTTATTTGCGGCGGTAACGATAACCAGGTCGTTCACAAACATGGTCGTACGGGTCGCCGGATCGATATAGCCAGCCTCTTCGGCATCGTCCATCGTCTTCTTGGAAGCCGTAATCTCGATGTCAGCGTATGCGCCAGCAGCGAGCTCGGCGTTCAGATCGCCAGAGCTAAGATATTGCGTATCGGCGAACGTGACGCCAGGGTTCTGCTCGGTGTAGAGCGCCTGCGCCTCGTCCATAGCCTTCGACAACGAGTTAGCCGCGAAAACCTGCAGCTGAACGGCCTCGGCGGTCGCATCCGCGCTCGCGGAGCTGGCCTCTTCGGATGCGGTACTCGCCGCCTCGGACGTTGCTGCTTCTGCGCTCGCCGCCTCAGCGGACGCGCTCGCAGCCTCAGCAGACGCGCTCGCCGCCTCGGAGCTCGCCGCATCCGAAGCCGCAGAGCCCGATGCGCCCGACGAACAACCGACCAGCGCGAACACCGCCACGAGTGCGAGGGCGAACGCAGCGGTCCATACCGCATGCATCTTCTTCATGGTGATCCCTTCTCTTTGTCCTTCCCATTTTAGGGTCCCCATTGTTAGACCCCTATATGGATTTGTATATTATATCTATTTGAGTCTATCGTCAATATTGAATTATTTCTTTAGTAGTATCTTTTCATCCATGTTTATACCTGTTCGAACCTTACATGCAACAAACCCATCGACAATTACCAACATATAGTGACGTTTGGTTACGAAAAGCAATGAGTCATGCCCCTGGGGCAAGACTCACTGCCGAATGAGTTTCGCCCCTGGGGCAAGACTCATTGCGCCGCAAAAACTGCCCGAAAGCGTTACGACTCGTAGACGATGGATCCGAGTTTAGAAAGATTGCAGGGTTCGAGCGTGGCCATGTCGCGCTTCAGGGAATCCGAAGCCAAGAGATCCTTTATCCACCGCAGCGTCGTACGCGTCGCAGGAGCCTTACGCACCACCAGATCAACCCATTCCTCCTGGAGCGGCACGAACTCCACACCGCTTACCGCACGTGCTTCCCGTTCGTTTCCGATGGCCACATCGGCAACGCCTGCTGCTACGCGGCGGATAGCCGTGCCGGCGACGGGATACTGCATCGTGTAGCCTTCGATCATTTCGCTGCGCACCTCCATGGCACGCAATTTCTCGTCGAGCAGCACGCGCGCTCCGCTTCCTTTTTGGCGATTCGAAAGCCGCACGCCTTTGCGCAAAAGCGCACCCCACGTCGACA
>CADBQL010000314.1 GCA_902796815.1 uncultured Coriobacteriaceae bacterium
CGAGCAAGCCAATGATAAGGGCGTTGCCGGGAGTTCCGGCCGGAGTCATAAGGCCGCCGATGCCGGCTGCCGCCGGTACACCAATCATTAGGCACCTGCCAAGATTCGATTTGCCAGGCTCGGCACCATTCGCCTCAAGCAGACCGTGGCTAATGCTGAGAAAAATGATGCAGGTTGCCAGGTTAGACATGAATGCCGACACGATACCGCAAGCGAACATCATAGCAATTACGAGCTTAACCGGATTGTTTTTCGTGCGTCTCGTCAGGGCATGACAGACACGAAGGGGCACTGACGTGTTCTCAAGCGCGATGGAAACAGCGAACGTCGCGATCGCGAAGAAGAATGCCGTTCCACCAAATTGCGAAAACACATCGTTGAGCGGAAGGATTCCGAGCAGCGGCATGGTCATCATCAGGCCGAACGCCGTCACACTCATCGGGAACGTATTGCAGATCCAGAGCGCGAGCGCAGCTGCGAAAACACCGAGCGACAACAGCGCTTCCCGTGTCACGCCTTCTGGGGTCGGAAGGACAGCTGTGAGTGCTATGAGCGCAACAGCAACTACGAGGCCAACGATACGCTTAGTCGTATTTTCTTTCATGGTAGTCTCCCGTTACTGCCGTTTGGCTTCATCAATGCAAGCCTTGGACATCATCTGAACGTTCTCCAGCTTCGCATTAAAGGGAATGTCGCAACCGGAGCAGAGCATGAACCCAGTCGGGCCGATATCGCGAATGAGCTTCACGCAGTAGTCATAGGTATCCTGCGGCGTGCCGAACGCCAGAATCTCTGCTGGCACATCGCCCATGATGCACATCTTGTCGCCAACGATTTCTTTGGCAAGCCTGATATCGGTCTTGCCATCGAGAGCCATAACAAGTTTTTTGGCTGGAAATTGACGGAAATACGACAGGCCCTTATCCCAACACGAATCGAGATGGGTGATGGGAACGACATCGTACTGGATGCACAGGTCAACGAGGTCTGCGAAGTACGGCCATGCGAACTCCTCGAACATGTCGGGAGAAAGCATACTTGGCGTACCGCGCCAGCCGCCGACCCAGACACCGTACGGCCTTGTCTCGGGATTCGCGAAACGCTTCTCATAGCGATCGAGGTTGTACTCATGGATAAGCTTGAACACCGCAAGAAGCTTATCCGGAATTTCCATTATGTCGTCCATGAGGAAAGCTTCGAGAGAGCGTCCGCCGCAAAGCATCTCGAACGGAGTGAGCAGAGAACCATCCTTAAATGTCGGGAATCCAGCTTCTTCGAAGCGCTTCACGGCTGTCGGGCCATAGGCGCCAAAGGGCGCAAGGCGGGAGATGGGGTCTCCCAGCTCGTTCTTCATGAATTCCTGGTACCAAGTCGGGAAGCCTTGCTCCAGAATCTTGTCGTAGTCCTCTTGCTGGACTATCTCGGCTTCAGCCACTTGCCAAAGCTCATCATCGGGAATGTCCTCGCCGGGCACCTTGATCCGCGACAGCCAGATGACGGGCAAACCAAAGGGAATCGATGTCGGCGCTTGAATGCCGTCGACATCGCCCATCATCTCTGTGCATTTGATGTTGCACGTCACGTTTATCTCAGGGCTCGACAAAAACTCGCTCATCTTCGTGTTGGTAAACGGCGCAGCAACAGCGGCGGCGCCCGAAATCAAAGGAGTCTTGTCCACAGGCTCCAGGGCTACGGCAGCTTTGATACGCTCCCAACGTTGCTCGAGAATTGACATGTTGTTTCCTTTCGAATGTTCGAAAACCGCAAAACTCTGTGCCCAACGCTCGGCCGCTAGCGCGGAACACGGTAACATGGCGCAATGCCAGCTTGTTCAGAGTGTATAAATCGACGATTTCGAAGTAATCGGACTGATTCGTGCAAATGTGCCAAGCCTTTGTGCTGATTTGTAGAAAGCCAGCTTACATGGGTAATTTCTCATTACGAATTGCTGGGATTCACCTCAATGGCTTGTGCTTGGAAAGAGCTTTCTAGAAATTGAGACGTTTTTCTACTCGCTAGCGTCTATGACGGCAAACGAGAGAAGAAGGTAGTACAGCTCTTCTTCGGAATCAAAAATGGACAATCTGTCAATCATGCTGAAGTCAATGATCTCGCGGATTCGCGTAAGTCGGTAGCTCAAGCTGTTTCGATGCATGCCCATAAACCGTGCCGCATCCGACAGATGAAATCCGGAAATGACATATGCGCGCAGTGTTGGGTAGTAGTCTGTGGCGTTTTCGACATCGTAGTGTTTGAGGAGCATCAGTTCTGAGTACGCATAGGTTGTCGCAAGCTCGTTATTGGCAAGAATTCCTCTGAGATATGCCGCGCCGTGCTCATCAGCGCGCGAGATTGCAGCATGCTCAACGCATCGTCCCAGTTCGTTCAATGCCTGTAAATAATATAGGCGGCACTGCTCGATGCCATCGAACGGGCTGCTGACACCGCAATAGTAGTCTTCCCCAATCAAAGCAGGCAACTGGGCAGCAACGCTTGTCTCCATAACGATGTGTGACTCGTTTTCCATGATAACGAGCGTGTCTTCCACTATGCACGCAATCGCCAACGGGAAACGCCGAGTCACGATGTTATAAAGTTGGGAAATGAGCACCGAGCTCGATTTCGCCTTCTCATGGATCACGTAAACGCGAAACGTGTCATCTGCACTCCACCTTAGCGCGCGGAGGAACAAGATGACATCGGACTCGTCGAATGCGAACCCCGAGAAATACCGCGAGAACGCACGCGCCATCTGCGAGGTCGAACTGTAACGCGAGTAGAACCGCTCCATGTGGGCAGTCATAGATTTGACCAGGATGTTCATGAGGCGCTCGAGGCCCTTGTCAAACGGTCTATTAAACCCGAAAAGAACAAAATGCCCCGCCATGTATCCGTTGGGATACAAGCTGCAATGCATGTACTTGTGCGTTCCCATTTTCGAGGGGCGCGCCTTAGGGAACGTGTCTTTCCATACCTCGGGCAAGTTGATCGAATCCCTTAAGCCCCGCATACGCGTCGACGTGATGCCACCACACTCGATTATCTCAGCCCAATGCCAATGGGTACTCGGCGGATATTCGCTCGAAATCGCAAACGCGCGCCCATCTGGAGCGTACACGAAGCCCGGCGCCTTTAAGATGGGAGAACTCGAATCGAGCATCTTTTGCAATCCGTCCTCATGATCGACGAGCTGCTGGATGGAGCGCTCCCATTCATTGAACTTTTCGATAATCTCGCATATTTCGTCGAATACATTCGCACTGTCAACTCCGCGCACCAATATCATGTCCTCACGATGCACGACGAGAGTATCATCGGCATTCGACTCGAAGAAATCATTCGCATTACCAACATATACTGTCACATCATCGAGATACGAAGAGGCGATGAGCCGCGCCTTGTCTATGGTCGCTTGCCCTCTTTGAATCATGGGAACGACATCATCGTAGTCAATCGAATGGTATATATCCCACATGCTCAGCTTCATGATGTGCTCCTAAACCTGTGCATATGATGATAACGCTTCGCATGCCAAACGAATCCCCCCAAATAGGGGGGTTATTACGCTTCTGCCCCCAGGAGAATCCCACCTTTGACTGTTTATTGTGCCAATGGCACAATAACAAGAAAATACTTGCTCGATTACGCCTAATGGAATCGCGGTCAAGCTCATCTATAATTTCATCGTTTTAAAGGGGGGTGTGCAATGCTCACGTTGAACATCATCGAACATGAGCTGCGCTCAGTTGGGCGCGTTGTGCGCACCCACAATGGCAATCCCTCGTTTTCGGCTTTCAGGCTGTTCATCGAGCAAGCGCCCTTCGCCACACCCGAAACACTCTACTTGTGCAGTACGCGCGATGATGTGGGCAAGGTCATATCCCGAGACTGTCATGCGATATATGTCAACGCAGAAGACGATTTCCCTGATGAACGCGCAGTCCTTTCGGTGCTTAAAGGCGAATCGGCCCTCGTCGTGTTCAACGCCCTGCTCGACACGGTATATCGGTTCGCAGACTGGGAGCGCTCCATGGATGCCGTTCGGTTCGAAAGCGGTGGACTTCAGGAGCTCCTCGATATAAGCTCTCCGTTTTTGCAGAACAACGTTGTCATAGTCGACCCTGCTCTGAAGTTGCTCGCATACACAAAAGACGTACCCTGCGACGACCCTATCACTATCGAACTCATAACGCACGGATATCACACCGAGGAAAACATCAAGAAGTTCAAGCTGCATAAGCGCTTCAAGCCCTGGGCCGAAGAAGACGGTTTCATCATCAACGACACCTTCGAGATATGCAAGTACGTGACCGTCGTCAAATCCTTCAAGACCAAGTCGTCTTTCTCTGTCATCGTCATCATGATGTGCAACGTAGCAGAGCCGAACGATTACCTGCTTGACGTGTACAACCTTTTCATCAAGCGCGTCGAGTTCTATGTGCTGCGCGACTACCCTGATGACAAACCGTCGGGAAATGCGGCAGATACGTTCTTGAAAGACCTGTTCCTCGGCACGGCGGGCAGCGAAGATGCGGTGCTCGAGCGCGCACGGATAGCGGGAATCCCCCACGAAGCTCGCTTTTGCCTGTTCTACATTCGGGAAAAGGATAGCTCCGCGCTTAAATCGCGGCTCCTTTCGGACGTATCGAGGCTCGTCGCGCCAGCTAAAACCGTCCTCGTCGACGAAGCTGTGGTCGTACTGTGCTTCAACTGCCGAAGCGATCGCTGCGCTCTGCACTGCGCTTCCAACACCTGCCCCCTCGGACGCGCATCGCTTTCGGCAAGGCTCGACGACATGATGGCGCGATACAGCCTTGTATGTGGCCGCAGCTCCAAATTCACAAACCTCACCGATGCATCCAGGGCATTCGACCAGGCACGTATCGCCTGTGAAATCGGATGGGGCAAGCGGCTGAAGCAAGGTAACCTGAACATCCCCCACAATTGGAGCCGCATCGTCTCGTTCGACTCGTGCGTTGTCGACTACATGGTGATTTCGACCAACGGGAAAGGCTCCAGGCTCATCGGGGGAACCTATGCCGGGCACATCCTCGACGCCATTCGCAAGCAGGACGAAGCTTCTAAGACCGACAACTATACGTTCCTATACGAGTACCTTCTCTGCGAAAGACGCGCACTCGTCGTCGCAGAAAAGCTGCATATGCACCGCAACAACGTGAAGTACCGCATAGACCGAATCGAGAAGCAGTTCGACATTGACACGAGCGACCCCGAATTGAGGTTCAACTTTCTCCTCGCTTATCGAGTACGCGAAGCTCCCATTATGCCATCGGCACAATAACCGATAAAAACTGGGTCTCTTCGGCAAAATGACTCCAACCCATCCGAAATCATATCCTTTTCCCACCGGCGCAAAAGAAAGCGCATCGCAAGGACGAGAAAGGATTATCCGATGGCAATCAAGAAGCATGAAGACATTCGCCTAAACGTGAAGCCGTTGTTCCTGACCCTATACCACGAGTACGTCTTCGAGGGTCCCTGCCGCTTTGGCGAAGGCATGCAGCTCGAAAAGGAATTCGACCTGCACATGGCCGCCGAGAAGTTCAAAGGCTGGTACGCGCAACTGCAGGCTGCCATGCCCGCTGACGTCGTGAACCTTCTCGAGCCGGTCAAGGTCGAGCGCGACGAGCAGTTCTTGACCAAAGACGAAATGATCGAAAAACTCGCCGAAGGCAGCGAGGACGTCGACTTGTACTACATCGGCTACGCCAGCCGTCCGTACGACCTCGCACTCGAGTTCGCCATGCGCGTCGGGAAGCCCTGCGCCATCACCCAGGCTTGCTGCGCCTCTGCAATCACATCGGCCGAGTTCCTCTCCCGCGGCCTCGAGTTCTACCCCTTCGAGGACTGGGCCGATGCCACCGAGTACATGACTGTCCTGCGCGCTCGCAAGGTTCTGCGTGACTCAAAAATCCTGGCCGCCACCCGTATGACAAGCGCCGTATCCGTCAGCGCCCCCGACTCCATCATCAACCCCGAAAAGATCACGGCCAAGTTCGGCACCCGCCTGCGTTACATATCAGCCCACGAGTTGCTCGACCAGATCAGCTACGATGACCCTATGAGCAACCACTGCACGCCTGGCCGCGTCGGCCTAAACCTCACCATAGAAGACGAGAAGGGCATAGACAAGCTAACGGACGAAATCATCGACGGCGCCGAAGAGTGCCAAATGACCCGCGAGATGGTGAAGAAATCCGTCGAAGCTTACTGGGGCATCAACAAGTTCCTGGATTACTTCGAATGCAACTGCTTCACCTGCCCGTGCCCCGACCTGTGCGCGACGCGCCGCCTAAACGAGAAGCAGTTCACGATGTGCCTGAATCACTCGCTCAACAACGAGCAGGGTATCCCCTCTGCCTGTGAGTACGACCTGGGCGCCCTCATTTCCAAGCTCATGCTGCAGGCCATCGGCCGCCGCCCATCCTATATGGGCAACTGCTTCACGAGCCCCATCCGCAACGGCGTGCGCGCCCCCTTGCCCAAGGCCCTGTTCTTCACGCCCGAGCATGTCGACGCGAAAACCGAAGAGCTGGGGGATGCCGAAAACGTCGTGCTGACCTTCCACTCCGTACCCAACCGTCGTTGGAACTCGTTCGATGAGCCATTGCGCCCCTACGCCGTACGCGAGTTCGCCCGTTCCGGCTTCGGTGCCACGTTCCGCTATGAGTTCGAAGCTGACAAGGGCCAGGTCATCACCATGTGCCGCATCGACCCGACATGCGAGAAGCTTTTCGTTGCCAAAGGCACAATCCTCACCTCGATGGGCTATGGCGAGACGAACTGCTCGATGGGCGTGTTCTTCCAGGTTAAGAACTCCAAGGACTTCTTCAAGAAGCAGGCCGCCGTCGGCAACCACATGCCGCTCATTTACGGTGACTTCGAAGAGCAGATCATTGAACTCGGCGAGCTGCTCGGCCTGGAGATAGTGAACGCATAACACGATTGCCCAAGCGCATCCGCATGAGGAAACCTGCCCGCGACTGCTTCACGACGCGCCGCGGGCAGTGACCATCCGAAAGCAAGACGAGAGGGAATGTGCGCATGACCGGGAACAAGACATTGAAGGAACGGCTTGACCTTGCAGCGCTCGATGCAGATGCCGCCTTGAAGCAGCTGCTCGAGGGCAACCTTGATCGCAATGGGTTTCGGCGCGAGGTGAGAGCTTTCACACTGGCAAAGTTCTTCCTTACCGAAGAGGAATGTGCTGAAGCTGGCACCGAAATGCTTCTTGAACTCGCAAACGTGAGTGTCGAGAAGATGCTGCGCAATGCCGACAAGAGCGTAAAACTAGCCGAAGGGTCAACCACCTGCACGAACCAGAGCTCTACCGACATCAAGAAGGTGCTCTTGTCAATGACGCTGCAGCGCTCGCTCGGCATCAAGTTTACACCCGAGTATTCCGCAAGCCTCGAAACCATCACGCAACTTGCCGATGCCCTCTATGATGCGCGCGGAAAAGAAGAGTTCGCCCGTTAAGATCTGCAGGATGGGAGTACACGATATGGAATCCCCCCAAGCCATACAGGAGCGAATCGTTCGGGAGATCGAAGAGGCGGGCGATCCGTTCAATCAGTTCGAATACCTGCTCGCAAAGGCAAGCCAGCTCGACGAGATGCCCTTGAGCCGCAAACAGCCCAACGTGCTCGTGAAGGACTGCCAGTCCCAGGTGTGGCTGTATCTGCACGACGTGGATGGCCGCCTGATCATCGAGGGCGACAGCGATACGCTCATGATCCGAGGAACCATTCAGATTCTGAAAGAGATGTTCGACGGTCAAGCGCCCGCGGACATCATCGCCTGCGATGTCAATTACATCCAGCGAACCGATCTGGCGTATGCGTTCGACTCCAAACGCGTCGCCGGACAAATTGCCATCATCAAGCGAATCAAGGATTTCGCACAGACGCTTTCCGCCATCTGAAAACGGCTGAATCGGAAGGAACTACCATGCTGCGCATAAGCGATATCCGTAAGGACTTTCCCATACTCAACCAGGAAGTCTTCGGACATCCTCTCGTCTACCTGGACAACGCCGCGACCATGCAAATGCCAGAACCCGTACTCCAGGCAATCATGCATCACTACCGAAACGACAATGCCAATGTGCATCGCGGCATTCACGCCCTAAGCGA
>CADBQL010000315.1 GCA_902796815.1 uncultured Coriobacteriaceae bacterium
ATGGTGTCTTATGGGCGACGATGGCCAGCCCGTGGAGGAAGGGGAGGAAGGCGAGTTCTGCTTAAGCGGCCACTATTGCGCCGGCTACTACAAGGATCCCGAGCGCACGGCCGAGCTGTACCGCGACGGCTGGCTGCATACCGGCGACATCCTGCGCCAGCTTCCCGACGGCAATCTCGTATACGTGAACCGAAAAGACTGGATGGCCAAGATTAACGGCCAGCGCGTTGAGCCCGGCGAGGTCGAAAACGCCATCGCGAAGCTCGAAGGCGTCGACCGCGCCATCGTGAAGGCGTTCGACGGCAACAGCGGCAGCCAGTTCCTCTGCGCGTTTTTCACCGGCGAGGCGGACGGCGAGCGCCTGCGTGACGAATTGGCGGCAAAGCTTCCGCCTTACATGGTGCCGGCGCATTTCGTGCCGGTTCGCGAGTTTGCGCTGCTGCCGAACGGCAAGGTGAACCGCAAGGTGCTCGCGGCACCCGATGCGTCAACGTTGCGCAGCGGCTACGTCGCGCCCCAAAACGACGTGCAAGCCGCGCTCTGCGATGCGTTCTGCACACTGTTCGAGCTGGAGCAAGCTGGTATCGACGACGATTTCTTCCTGCTTGGCGGCGACAGCATCCGCGTCATGAAGCTGCAGCAACTGTGCCCCGACCTGCCGCTTTCCGCAAAGATGATAGCGGAAGCCCGTACGCCGCGTGCCATCGCCGATGCGCTGGCACTTGCCGTAGCCAATCCCGTGCAAGCGCGCTTCGAGCCCACGCCGCTGTCGCAGACGCAGATGGGCATCTATGCCGAGAGCATGGCTCGAGAAGGCGAGGCTGTTTACAACAACCCGGTGTTGCTGCGACTCGACCCCTCCCTCGATGCGCAGCGCCTCGCTCGCGCCGTCGAGGCTGCCGTCGAGCCGCACAAGTTCGTGAAACTGCACGTCGAGGAAGACGACGAGGGCACGCCGCTCATGATTCCCGGCGATGCGCTGTATGCGCAGACGGTCGAGGAAATGGACGAAGACGCGTTCGAGGCGGCCAAGCGCGAGCTCATCGCGCCGTTCGACCTGCATGCGGGGCCCCTTTTCCGCATCCGCATCATCCGCACGCCTCAGAACCTGTACCTGTTCAGCGATTTCCACCATCTCATCTACGACGGTACGTCCATGCGTGTCTTCATGGCCGACGTTGACGCTGCCTATGCCGGTAACGATGTGGAGCCCGAGGTCTACACGGGCTTCGATGTGGCTGCAGCCGAAGCGGAGCTACGCGCAACCGACGCATATGATCAGGCCAAGGCGTGGCACGAAGAGGTCTTCGGCGGCTTGGATGTCGACAGCGTACCTTTGCCCGACAGCGCGGAAGCCGAAGTCGAATACGCAAGCGTCGACGTGACGCTTGATGCGACGACGGCGCAGGTGGGGAGATTCTGCCAGCGCCTCGGCATCACCCAAAACGTGTTTGCCATCGCCGCGTTCGGCAAGTTGCTCGGCGCGTACACGAACGCGAACGAAGCGTTGTTCGCGACTATCTATAACGGCCGAAATGACCTGTTGAGCGCCCGAACCGTGAGCATGATGGTCAAGACGCTCGCCGTGCATTGCGAATGGGACGCCGAGACGAGGGTCGCCGATTATTTGGCGGAAGTGAAGTCGCATATGCTGGCGGCCATGAGCCATGACGTGTTCTCGTTTGCCGAAGTCGCGCCGCTTGCAGGCGTTTCGAGCGACGTGCTGTTTGCTTACCAGGGTGATTACCTGGCGCTCGGAACGGTTTGCGGCAAGCCGTTCGAACGTGTCGATCTGGGCGGAAACGCCACGGGAAGCCCGCTCGACTTCCAGCTGTTCGCTGCCGATGGCGCGTTCACGTTGCATGTGGAATACCAGCGCAATCGCTACTCCGACGGCTTCGTGGCTGACATGGCCCGTGCGTATGGCAACGTATTTGCCGGGCTCCTTTCGGCAGAGCGCCTCGCCGACGTCGAAATCGTCGATGCCGCGCAAATCGCCCAGCTCGAGACGTTCCATGGACGCTCGGTGCCCTACGATGCGTCGCAGACGGTCGTTTCCCTGTTCCGTTCGGCCGCAGCTGCGTATCCCGACAACGTCGCCGTCGTGTACGGCGACGCGAAGCTGACCTATCGCGAGCTAGATGGGCTGACCGACCGTTTGGCCGCGCGGATTCGCGGTCTCGGATTGGGGCAGCCTGGCGATGTGGTGTCGGTGCTCATCCCACGCGGGCTTTGGATGCCCATCGCGTCGCTCGGCGCGCTCAAGGCCGGTTGCGCTTACCAGCCGCTCGATGCCACCTATCCTGCTGAGCGCTTGAACTTCATGGTTTCCGATGCGGCGGCGAAGCTGCTCATCACGACCGCCGAGCTGCGTCCGGTCATTACTGATTACGAGGGTGAGGTGCTCATCGTAGACCCGGATGAAGCTGTCTTGCCAGACGTTGGGGCTTCGTATCCGTCGCAGATGGGCGTTGGCCAGCAGAGCCCCGACGACGAGCTTTCGAGCTCGCCGCAGGCAGGTGTCGGCCAGCCAAGCCCCGACGACCTTTTCATCCTCCTGTACACGTCGGGCACGACGGGCGTGCCGAAGGGCGTGCGCTTGACGCATCGCAACCTCGTGTGCTTCATCAATTGGTACCAGCGCTACTACGGCTTGAGCCCATCGCATCGGGTGGGCGCGTATGCCAGCTACGGTTTCGACGCGTGCATGATGGACATGTACCCGGCGCTTTCGAGTGGCGCGGCCGTCGTCATCGTGCCGGAGGCCATGAGGCTCGACCTCATGGCGATGGCGCGCTATCTCGAGGAGCGCGGTGTGACGAACGCGTTCATGACCACGCAAGTCGGCCGCCAGTTCGCCGTCGATGCGGAATGCGCCACGCTCGATGTGCTCAGCATGGGCGGCGAGACACTCGTGCCGTTCGATGCGCCTGAGCGGCCCGCTTGCTACAACGTCTATGGCCCGACTGAATGCACAATCCTCGCGACTGTTTACGCCATCGAGGGAGGCGAGGCGAGCTATCCGATTGGCAAGCCGCTCGACAATATGCGCGCTTACATCGTGGGACTCGACGGCAAGCGCCTTCCGATCGGTGCCGAAGGCGAGCTTTGGCTTGCGGGTCCCCAGGTGGGCGACGGCTACCTCAACCGTCCCGACAAGACGGCCGAGGCGTTCGGGGAAGATCCGTTCTCGGCCGAGCATGTGCCGCTCTACCGTACCGGCGACATCGTCCGGTGGATGCACAATGGCTCCATCGAGTTCATCGGTCGCCGCGACGGCCAGGTGAAGATCCGCGGCTTCCGCATCGAGTTAGCCGAGGTCGAGGCTGTCGTGCGCGAGTTTTCTGGGGTGAAAGACGCCACGATGGTCGCTTTTGACCATCCGAGCGGCGGAAAGTACGTGGCTGCCTACGTTGTGTCCGACGAGCCGATTGACGTTGAGGCGCTCGGCGATTTTATCCGTACGCGCAAACCGCCCTACATGGTTCCGGCGGCTACGGTGCAAGTCGATCGCATCCCGCTAAACCAGAACGGCAAGGTCAACCGCCGCGCCCTGCCCGAACCCGAGCTCGCGGCGGCCGACGGTTTCGAGGACGAGACCGCACGCCCGATGAACGCGCTCGAGAAAGAGCTGCACGCGATTGTCGCCGACGTCATCGGCAGCGATGGGTTTGGCGTGGGCTCGTCGCTTGTGCGTTGTGGTCTCACGTCTATCCAGAGCATTCGTCTGCTCGCGCTGGTGTACAAGCGCTTCGGCGTTTCCATCAGCGTAAACGACTTGGGCGACGACATTACGCTCGCCGAGATTGAAGACATCGTCCTTGGGCAGTGGATGGCGGGGGAGGGGCGTCCTGCCGGTTCCGGCGCCGCGGTTGCTACGGCCACTTCGGCGGGAGAGGCGCCCCCGTTCTGTGCGCCGCTCACGTTCGCGCAGGCGGGCGTCTACTACGAATGCCTGAAAAACCCCTCGTCGATCGCTTATAACATACCGTCGCACATC
>CADBQL010000316.1 GCA_902796815.1 uncultured Coriobacteriaceae bacterium
GCGCTGTTGGCTTCCGCTTCGAAAGCAGCACCGCGCCCACAATGGCGAGCGCTGCGCCTACTCCGTACAGCCCGAACGACACCGGTCCTGCAGGCCCCATGGCAACTCCAGCGATTATCACCACTACGGCTATCACGAAGCATGCGATTGCAGGAACCGGCGAGCCCAGCTTGACCTGGGCCGCCGCAGCACGCTGCTCGTCAACCTTCTCCTGCGCGATTTCCGCCTCTTTCTTCAATGCGGGAAGCTTCACCGCCTCAGCGTCGCGCTTCGACCTCGCGCGGTTCGCAACGACGGCGGCGGCACCAGCAGCCTTTGCCGCGCTTTCCAATACTTCGACGTCCGACGCATCCGCGCCTCGCCCTCCCGGCAGCGCGTCGAGCTTCGCCCGCTCCTCGGCGAGCTGGGATTCCAGCGCCTCGCAGCGCGCCTCGATCTTGGTTATGTTGGCGCTTGCCTCTCGCAGATCGCGCGCGTCTTTCCTCAGGCCATCCGCCTGCTCGCTCGCATCGGCGGGCACCGCCGACATCTTCTCCTTCGATTCGTCAACTAACTGCGCAAGACGCTTCCGCTTCTCGCCCCATTGCGCCCGGGTAGTCGCGAGCTCGCTTTCCGCCACCCGCCCGTCGGCGATCGCTTCGATGGCCTCGTCAAGCCTTGACGAGGCCTCGATTGATCGCTCTACCAGCCCCGGATCGGCGGATATGGCAGCCTGCAGGCGCTCGAATTCTTTATCGACATCGGACTCCGATGCGGCAATGGCCGCCTCCTGCGATGCTATGCTCGCGATCTTGTCGCGCATGTCCAGGAGCGTCTGCCTGTCTGGAATTCCATTCGGGTACTTGCCGACGATGGCTTGCCTGTTTTCTGCGGCCGAATTGGCCATCGCTTGAGCTTCGACTGCCTCCTTCTCGAGACGCGAAAGCTCAGAGACGATTTGTCGTGCTTCGCTCACCGCATCCGCGGTCGGCATTTTGCCGGCTCCGCCAGATGCCGCCTCCTCGTAAGCCGCCTTGGCATCGTCGCGCCTTTGCTTAAGCTGAGCACCCACCTTCAAGAGTGCCTGCTCCTGCTGCACAGCCGCCTGGTCATTCTCGGCGAGCACCTGGGTCTCGGCTATACGCTCATCGAGCGTTGCGATCGAGGATGCATAGCCTGCGATCTCAGCCCCCATCCGGCGCAGCTCGGCGATGCGGCCGTCGGCCTTCGCAGCTTCCTCTACGAGCTTCACGATATCCTTGGACACGTCGGCGATCGCGCCCCGGTTCCCGGTCTTCTTGTAGAACTTGCGCCGCTCATCGAGCTTCGCCTGCGCTTTGTCGAAGCCGACCACGTCGTCAGCCTCGTTCACGAGCGAGTTCAGCCGATTTCTCAATCCCGTAGTCGACCCGTCGAAACCGAATCCGTTTTGCGCGACAAACACGCTCTTCCGGAAGGCGTTGGCGTCAAGCCCGAAGAGCCATTCGCCTACGTCTTCGCCCGTTTCCGACAGAGCGGACATGCCCGTGTCGATGCCCACGATCTTGAAGGTGTCCTTCGCACCCGTCGTGCCGAACGTGCGCAGTACCCGGTACTCACGACCGCCGGCCTCGAAGTCGAGCGAACCGCCATACTTTCCACCCCGCCAGGGTTTGTAGCGCAACCGCTCGTTCTCGGCCACGTTGCGCACACGCTTGCCCTCGAAGCCGTAGAGCATGGCTTTCACGAAGGCCGCGAGCGTCGTCTTGCCCCAACCGTTCGCCTGCATGATCATGTTTAAGCCATCATTAAAGGTCAGGCCGAAGTCGTGGAAGGCGCCGAAATTGTCTATATGGCATCCGAGAAGCTTCATTCTGCAAGCTCCTTTCCATTGAGCACGTTCCAACCGCAGCGCAGAATGCGCGTCTTCTCCGTCTCGCTTCGGGAATCGTCGCCTGTCACCCGTCGAACGAATTCCGCCAGAAGCGATACGTCCGTATCGAGGTCTGCAACGTCTATATCGAGCATGCACTCATCCACTACTTCGACGTAGTAGAAGTACCGCTCGAGCTGTGCAGCCAAATCAGATGTGTTGATGTACACGTCCAGCGGTATGCGGCCCCTGAGCTCAATGCGCAAGCATGCATCGCGACTTACGTCTTTGACCGCTTCACCGACAGTAGTCACCAATTCGCGAGAGCTCTCCAACCCAGCAAGCTCCACTTCACGAACGATGAAGGGGTGCGTCGACGTCTCCACCCACTCATCGATGGCATCGTTGTCTTCGAAATCGACAATTAAATATCCGCCCTTCAGCCTCTCCCCAAAGCCAGAAGGGCCGAGAGGTCCCAAACGCACAAACTTACGGCCATCGTTCAGCGATACGCCGATATCGTCTCCGTCCCTCACTATGGCAACGTGCCCTTTTGGTCGTATGATACCGTCAATATCCTCGAAACTAGAGCCATCCACAACGGGAATTGACAGACCCTGCTCCGTAAGGAAAATCTCGCACCTGCTTTCGCTAATGCACTCGATTATGGTCACATCCTCAACTTCCGGAATGCGGTCGGCGGCATCTTCCAGCTCTCCTAGAATCGGCGCATAGTATACGGGAATGCCGTGGCACCCCGCCTCCTCGATTGTCTCGGCAAGCAGGCTCTGGGCGACGAAGCCCCTCGCAAACAAGCCGCCCGCCATTATGCAGGCATTCACGCCCTTTTCTTTGGCATCGCTCAGTGCCGCCGCTAAGGCTTCAATCTTATCCTCTTCCCATTTCGCAATCTTGCTTGAAGCCAAACCGATAGCAGGCAATCCGCCTACTCCGAGGTTTGCGCATATCATCAGCTTCAATTTCCGCCTCCTAGCTGTCACCAATGCTGTTCTGTAAAACCACATTCACTTCATCGCTGCTCGACTTCCAACATGAGCTCGCAATGTGCCCATACAGCATAGTTTTTTAATTACGTTGTCGTTCATTGATCGCTCTCGTCTTTAAAAGCGTCGGGTTATTAGTCAGCTGCTTATTAAACTCAGAAATCCTGAATCTAATAAAGCACTCCCCTCCACAAAGATGATTTTCAAATGCATGCTGACGTTCGAAGATGTCGTTCCAAATAGGACAGCCATCTCCTGCTGGCTCAGCCAAAAAGTCTCATCCAGATAATGCACCTCTACAGGTACATCCGAATCCTCGCTTTGATATAACACTATTGCTGCTGTTTCAGGCCTCATTGTTTCGCTGCTTGCCACGGTGTCTCCCTGGTTGCTCGCTCTGGAAGATGCCTAACCAGCGGCATTTGCTTTCCGATGCGCGTCATCTGCTCACCACATCCTCGTTCGCTAAGATGTCCTTCGCCAAAATATCGGTGATGTAGGCCGAAACACTCAGGCACCTCTCCTCAGCTATAAGGGCGATTGCGCGCTTCATCTCTGGCGTAACTGCGAAGATAATCCGCTCGCTCTTCTTCCCATTCAAGATGGCTTTGCGCAACGTGTTGTCGTCAGCCATGGATCCCCTTCCAACGGCATAATTGTTATATAAACAATCATACCAAAGAAGCCCTGCTGGCGGAATCTTAGTATTAAGCTCGGCATGGGGGCAGAATCTATGTCTATGCCAAGCTCAAGCAACGTCACTTGATTATTCGTGTTGACTGTACTCGCTGATTTAACATTTATGCCCGCTCGTTAGCACCGATATGCGCACCAGTTCCGACAATTCGTTTTCGCCAATGTGAGCACGTGCTTCTAGCCACGGAACACTCTTACCGGCCCATGCCTGCCAAACAGCTGCAAGTCATGGAGGAGACCAGCATCTTCGGCGGTAAGCCCACCCCTTCCGCGAGGAAGTTCTACACCGAAGCCCCGAAGGGCCTGGCCTCATCGCTCGCCTGACCAACGCGACACCTCGACTGCAAGCGACCTACAGCTGCCAGTTGTCACCCTACAGCAGCGGAACGCGGCCAAGAAGGAAATCTTGCAACGAGCATCCCGCCGACCCCACTACAAGCGTACGCGCATGCGGGAAGCGAAGCATGAACTCCGTCAAGCCGCCAGTCTTCTTGACCCGCCCGCTCTTCACCTCGATGGCGACGACCTGGCGCTCGTCGCTGATCACGAAATCCACTTCGGAGGATCCTTCCCGCCACCAGTTGAAGGCGAACCCGTCGATGGACGAGGGAGCAACGAGATAGCTTCCAACGGCGCTCTCCACCAGCCGCCCTTTCAGCTCAGGATCTTCCAGGAGGAACGCGCGGCGATTCCCATATGCGGCCGTCATCAGTGCGGTATCGTGAACAAGCAGGCGCGGCGAGCTCGACTTCTCCCGAAGCAGCTTGGGGTCGTACTTCAGCAGACCCGACACCATCCCCGCCTGCGCGAGGAGCTCGAGGTAATGGGCGATGGTGGCGGTGTTACCGCGGTCGTCGAGCTGCCCGAGCAGCTTTCGGTAAGAGATTTCTTGGGACGAGTAAGGCGCACCCAGGTAGAACAGCCGTCGCAGCAGTGCGGGGTTGCGTACGTCTTCCAGCGCCAGGACGTCCTTGGCGATGGACGGCTCGATGATGGAGTCGGTTATGTACGATGCCCAGCGCTTCACGTCACCGCGCAGCGGGGCGGCACCGGGGTTTCCGCCGAAAAACATGAACTCATCGAGCGTGAACCCGAACGCCTCGCGACTCTCCTGGTAGGGAGAGATAGAATAGATTGCACGCATGCCAACCGAACACATTTCGATCGCAAGGCATAAGCATGTTATCGAATAATGGTCATGTTCCGGCAAAGGCATTGCCGTCCGCTGGAAACCTAGTCCTCGTAATCGTACTCGTCGCGCTCGCACGAGGAATCACCGGTTGTGAAATCGTACGAGAACCAGACGTCCGCTGGACCAGAATCCGC
>CADBQL010000317.1 GCA_902796815.1 uncultured Coriobacteriaceae bacterium
CCTGACTCATTTCGCCCCAAGGGCGTTACTCATTGGGCTGGCGGTCGCTTTCTTTCCCGCAGCTACCAAACGAAGAGCACTGCGTAGAGTACGACCATAAGAGCAAGCGTAACGGTATTGGCAATCGCGAAATCTTTCAGGAACAGCCCGATGCGCGCGCCGCCGGTGTGCGCGTAGAGCCGCAGCGCGATGAGGCTGGCCAGCGATGCGATGGGCGTACCGAGCCCTCCCAAGTCGACGCCGATGAGGAGCGAATGCCAGTTGTTTGTAAAGCCTGCAAGCAGCACCGAAGCGGGCACGTTGCTGATCACCTGACTCGCAGCGAGGCTCGTGAGCATCGGGTGCGCTCGCATGAATCCGCCAAGCACATCCTGCACGGCAGGCATGTGCGCCATGTTTCCCGAAAAGACGAAGAAACAGCCGAACGTAACCAGCAGCGCATAATCGACTTTAGCAAAAACAGGCCTATCGAACACAGCAAGAACGGCAATAACCACAGGCAAGAGCACTTCGGGCGGCACGACATGCAGCACGCAAAGCACGCTCAGAACGAACAGCGCCATATGTAGGCCAAATCGCTTGAAATCGATTGCCTTCTCGTCAAGTTTCAAGACCACGCGCGATCGATCCGCACCGAGCCCAAGCGTCGCGAAACCGAGCAAGGCCAGCGACAACGCTCCGAACGGTGCGAGCGCGAAGAAGAAATCGCCGCCTGACAGATCGTACGTGGTGAAAATGAACAGGTTCTGCGGATTGCCAACCGGCGTGATCATTCCACCCAGATTCGCCGCAATAGCCTGAAGGACGACGACGCGTGCCAAGCTTTCGCGCCAGCCGGCAGCTTCAAGTGCCAGAACGGCGATGGGAACGAACGTCAGCAAAGCTACGTCGTTCGTGACGAGCATCGATGCAAAAAACGGTAACATGACCAGGGCAAAGCACACAAGGCGCCGCGACCTTTCGCCCGCAATCAGCGCCTGGGCGATGCGCGCCATGACGCCGCTCGCACTCAACCCGGCAACAGATGCCATGAGGCAGAACAGTAACACGATGACACGCCAGTCGATGTAGCTTGGAATCGAAGCCACATCACCCGTCATCACGACGGATGCCGCCGCACACGCAAAAGCGATGCAGAGCACCGCTTCATTTCGAAGGAATCTAATCAGCCAATCAAGCATTCCGCAATTATAGCAGCGGGAGAAAAGCGTGATCGATGCAAAATCATGCAATCAAACGAAAGCGTCCTTTTTACTTACAATTGCTCGAACCGTCAATTATGACGTAATTTTGAACAGATACTTTAGTACTATAGCGTAGTAAAGTTTTCGAACGGGCAGCAGTGCGAACGGAGCAACCGTGAACGATATCGATACAACCCTCGAGAAGCAAAAGGAACTGGAAACGCAACAGGCTTCCGATACAAGCCTAGCGCCCAGCGCACAGCCGACTGGCCCACAGCCAGCAGACGCAAAGCCGGCGCCCGAAACAACGCAAGCCCTCAAACAGCCTGTGACCGACGAAGAAGAACCGCGACTCCCCAACATCTTCTGGGCGCTCGTGCCCATCCTCTGCATGGCGGCGCTCATGCTCTACGTGTTCGGCTGGGTCGCCGATAGCGATACATATGACGCTGCGCATATGCCGCTGCTCTGCTCCACCATCGTGGCGTGCGCCGTCGGAATGGCCTACGGGCGTTCGTTCAAATACATGCTCGAGGGCATCCTCAACCGCCTGCTCGTCTCGATGGAGGCAATTCTCATCTTGCTGCTCGTGGGCTTGCTCATCAGCTCGTTCATGATCAGCGGAACGATTCCGGCACTTATCTACTACGGCCTGGCGCTGCTTTCGCCACAAACGTTTTTGCCCGTCGGCTGCATCATCTGCGCCGTCGTGGGTTGGGCTTGCGGATCATCATGGACGGCAACGGCAACCGTGGGTATCGCGTTCATGACCATCGGCGCTGGCCTCGGTGTGAATCCGGCGCTTACCGCGGGAATGGTCATTTCGGGCGCCTACGTGGGCGACAAATTTTCGCCCCTTTCCGACACTACCAACTTGGCCGCAGCCGTTTCGGGAACGGGGCTGTTCGACCACGTACGCGCCATGCTCTCAACAACCGGACCGGTGTTCCTCATCGCGCTGGTCCTGTATACGTTCTTGGGAATTGGCGCGGAATCGGGCTCCTACGACCCCTCCGTCGCAGACGGCATCCGCGAAGCCATCGCGAGTACGTTTAACGTCAATCCCGTTGTCTTACTGCCAATTCTCGTGATCATCGGCGTATGCATCTTGCGTGTGCCAGGGCTCATCGGCGTAGCAGCAAGCGTGATTATCGGCGTCGTTTTCGCGCTCGCCTTCCAAGCGCCCTATGGCATGGCCGACCTGTTCAGCATACTGCATTACGGCCCCTCGATCGTCACCGGCAACGAGCTTGTCGACGCAGCCCTCGCAAAAGGCGGCTTGAACAACCAGCTTTGGACCATCAGCCTGGTCATCTTGGCGGTGTCGTTCGGCGGCGCGCTCGAGCGCTGCGGATCGGTCGAGCGGCTGTTCGCCAGCCTCAAAAACATGTTGCACAAAGTGGGCACCCTTACCGGCTGCACGCTTTTGACCTCGATTTTCTGCGATGCCGTGATGTGCGATCAGTTCCTCGGCATCGGAATTCCGGCACCGCTGTACGCCGACAAGTACGACGAGATGGGACTCGCGCGCAACATGCTTTCGCGCACGCTCGAGGACGCGGGCACAATGTGGTCGCCGCTTTTCCCATGGACCGCTTGCGGCGCCTACCAGATGAGTGTGCTCGGGCTCAACCCATTCGTATATTTCCCGTTCGCATTCGTGAACCTGCTGAGCCCCATCTACGCGTTCATCACCGCGATGCTCGGTCGCAACATCTTCTGGGCCGATGGTGCCTACACCAACATCCTTGGGAAGACGAGGCCCGGCAAACCCGCCGCCTGCCCCGACGATGTGCGTGAAATTGCGCTGGCCAACCTTGAGGCCGCCCGCGCTGCAGGCAAGGCCCC
>CADBQL010000318.1 GCA_902796815.1 uncultured Coriobacteriaceae bacterium
AATGAGTTTCGCCCCTGGGGCGCGACTCATCCGGCGGCGGTCTCCGCCCCGCCCTTGGGGAAAGCGCATGATGAAAAGAGGGTTTTATTTCTATCAGCGAAAATATGATTTGGGCTGTAAGCCACGATCCGTGTAGGAGGGGCGACCGTTTTCCGTTGGGCGCCGTGCCCGTTGGAGAGCGGGTGCGCGTCATATTGCGTGTTGACTGTGCCGCGCGAAGCGCAGTGGCGTCGGCGGCGGTGCGCGTAGGGCAACGGTTACCGTATGAAGAGGGCTGTTCCTGGAGCGAGCTGGAGATGAGCCCCTGCGATCAGGGCTTTTGTGGAGAATTCGATCTGGAGCACGTGCCTCACGTCGCTTTTTATGCTTTCGTATTGTATTTGGCTGACGAAAGCAAGGTGTATTACGTTCCGCGTGCCGACGGCCGTGCGAGTGCGGGCGAGGTTGTCAAATCCGGCCCCGATGGCAAATGGACGCAGCGTGGTTGGGCGTTCTCGC
Source organism: uncultured Coriobacteriaceae bacterium (assembly GCA_902796815.1). GTDB lineage: Bacteria > Actinomycetota > Coriobacteriia > Coriobacteriales > Eggerthellaceae > UBA9715. Next base: position 499 of record CADBQL010000318.1, read on the forward strand.
GGCAGCGGCTCGCTGAACTCGAAGTGGACGAAGAGGGGGCGTTTTGCCTGGCAGAGCCTTTGCCGGGTTTTCAGGTGACCGTCTTTGACCCAGCGTTTTCATCGCCTGAGTGGATGGCTGGTGCTGTGATGTACCAGATTTTTCCCGACCGTTTCGCACGTGGCGAAAACGGTGTGCGCGTCGAGGGCTTTCAGTATCATGAGCAGCTGGAAAGGCCTGTTCACCTGCATGAAAATTGGAACGAGCCCGTCGAGTGGCTCGGTCCCGAAGTTTTTGAATCGCCTGCTGAGGTGGGCGGTGAGGATGCCATGGTGCCAGGAGATATATCCTGGGCGGATGCCGTTTCGGCAGACGATTCTGTTGGCGATGACGCCTCGTCGACAAGCGGCGACAGCAGTGGGATCGACGCTGAGTCGGGTTACGGCACCGATGGAGGCGCTGCAACGGTAAACAACGTTGCCGGCGAAGATGCTGAAGCGCCAAGCGATACCGCCGAAGAGGGCGCCATTGCGTCTGGCGACGCTGCAAATGCAGATAGAACGCCCGACGGTGAAGACGTCTGTTCAGCGGGTCTTTCACAAGAGGCTCAAGCCGCCCAATCTCTGATCGCGCGCCGAATGAAGACTTACGATCCCATTGATTTCTTCGGCGGTACGCTCGAAGGCATTCGACAAAAACTCGGATATCTCGCGTCGCTCGGTGTCGAGGTGCTTTATCTGAATCCCATCTTCGAAGCGCGCTCCAACCATCGCTACGATACGGCCGACTATGAGCATATCGAGCCGATTCTTGGATCTGACCAGGATTTTTGCCAGCTCGCAGCAGAAGCGCGTGAGCTGGGGATTTCGATTGTGCTCGATGCGGTGCTTTCACACACCGGCGCAGACAGCCGATATTTCAATGCGGCGGGTCACTATGCCGAGCTGGGCGCGGCGCAAGGGCCGGCGTCGCCCTATTATGGTTGGTTCGATTTCGAGCATCCATGCGAAGCAGCGCCATATCGCTGCTGGTGGGGCGACCCGACATTGCCTGAGGTCGAAGAGCGCAACGAATCGTGGCAGCGCTACGTTCTCGGTCAAGAAGGCATTCTTGCGCGATGGCTTGCGGCTGGCGCGCGTGGCTATCGGCTGGACGTAGCTGACGAAATACCCGATGAAGTGCTTGAAGGCATACGCGAAAGCATCAAGTCGGCCAATCCCGACGCAGTCGTAATCGGCGAAGTGTGGGAGGACGCTACGACAAAGGAGGGCTACGGCACGCCGCGCACGTATGCGCTCGGCCGCGCACTCGATTCAGTTATGAACTATCCATTGCGCTCGGCGCTTCTCGGCTTTGCGCTTGGAACGGTTGACGCATATCAGCTTGTGACTTTTTTGAAGCTTCAACAGGCAAATTATCCCGCGCCGATGCATGCGTGCCTCATGAACCTGCTTTCGTCTCATGATGTGGAGAGGATGCGCAGCGTGCTCGCTCTCGGCGGCGCAATCAAGCAGCTTCCACGCGATGGGCAAGTTGCGGCTGTTGACAGCATCGATGCAGATGCGGACGCACGCGCAGCTGAGCTTCAGCGCATGATTGTAGCCTTGTTGTATGCGCTTCCCGGTGCGCCCTGCGTGTACTACGGTGACGAGCGCGGATTGCAGGGCGGTGGCGATCCGTTTTGCCGCGCGACGTTTCCGTGGTCGGACGACGGGGCGGAAATGAGTCACGCCCCAGGGGCAAAACTCATTCCGGAAATGAGTCACGCCCCAGGGGCGGTGCTCATTTCCGAAACGGCCAGCGAATCCGAGGCAGAACTTGCCAGTTCAGCTTCAGTACGCCGAGATTGCGGTATTGATTTGACGGCGTTTTACCAGCGTATCGGAAAGCTTCGCAAGGAGACTTCGATGCTCAAGACGGGCGCGTGTGCATATGCAGCGCCGAATAGTGATCTTGTATGCGTCGTTCGCGCTGATGAAAGCGGCGTTGCAATAACTGCGGCCAATCGCTCAGAGCACGAAATCGAGGCGGCATTCGATGCCTTTGGACCCGATATGCCGTTGCCCGAGTCCGTGCGTGCGCAGCTGCATTTTCTGGAGCCGCAAGCGGCAACGTTGATTTCCTGCGTCGCATGCGAAAACGAGCAAGTTGCCGCCTCTGCTGCTGGTGTTGTAGTCAACGCTGACGTTTCTGCTTTTACAGCTGACGCTGCCGTCTTTTGCACCCTTTCCTGTGAAGATGGTGTTGTCCGCTTACGCGTTCCCGCACGTTCGACCGCATGCTGGCTTCCGAAATGAGTCACGCCCCAGGGGCGAAACTCATCCGGCAATGAGTCATGCCCCAGGGGCAAAACTCATTTTGGCTGTTGCGTCGCTGGCCTGGGAAAAGGGGTATTCCTTTCGCGCCGTATTTTTGAGCGGCTAATTGACCTGGGCAATGAGTTTCTCCCCAGGGGCAAAACTCATTTTGGGAAATACGCTACCAGTCTGTTATAGTGGTTGCGCTTGACCAAAGCACAGCATGCTCGCACGTCTTTCTGAAAAGGTGTGTGCAATGGTCAGCAGATGTCGAATTCAATGCGAATCAAACGTATATCACATAACCAGCCGTGGCGTCGGGCAACAGCTGTTGTTCGAAGACGATCTGGATCGAACGTTTCTCTGGCGTTCGCTGCGCGACGGTGCGCGCGAAGCAAATGCTCTTGTGTACGCGTGGTGTTTCATGGGAAATCATATTCACCTTGTGGTTCGCGCTGACTTGCGAAATCTTTCGCAATTAATGAGAAAAATGCTTTCGGGTTACGCTGCGTACTACAACAGGCGGCACGATCATGTCGGGCATGTGTTCGAGGGGCGTTTTGGTAGCGTTCCGGTTCAAACTGATGAGCAGTTGCTCGCGACCGTGCGGTATGTGCACGAAAACCCCGTTGACATGGGTATTGATGAGCTCAAATCATATATGTGGAGCAGCTATCCGGAATATCTGGGACGCTCGGTTGTGACGGCCACTAAGTTCATTTTGGATTTGCTCGGCGGAGTGCAGGCATTCGAGGATTTCCATCGGGAGCCGCATGATGAGTCGAACGTGGCACGCGAGCTGCCTCGAAAGTCGTGCATGCTGCTTTCCGATTCCGATGCAATCGCGCTTGCATGTGCGTTGACTGGGTGCGACGAGCCGACACAAATCGCTTCTGCCGAAAAGGCCGTTCGCGATGCTTGGATCGTCCTGCTTCGTGAAAACGGCCTATCAATCAAGCAAATCGCGCGCATAACCGGCATTGGGCGCAACATCGTGCAACGTGCTCGTCGTCCCGATTAGCGTCTCCGAATGAATCGCGCCACTGCAGAATGAGTCACGCCCCAAGGCAATGAGTCACGTCCCAGGGGCAAAACTCATTATGGAAAAAACAAGACAATCTCGTCCATAACCCGAGTAAAACGCACCGCGCGCGAGGGAATGCACCATAAGAGGCGCGAGAGTGCTATCATCTAAGTCGTTATGATTCCAAATGCCTAAGGAGGCACCACATGAGCATGATCATCGATGTGTACGGCCGTGAAGTCCTGGATTCGCGCGGCAA
>CADBQL010000319.1 GCA_902796815.1 uncultured Coriobacteriaceae bacterium
ACAACGCATGTGGTAGCCGATGATTTCGCCATCTTCGGCGACTTCGAGCGTGTTGCAAAAAAGGGTCGGCCAGCCGAGCTTCTTTATGAGGGGTCGAGCAAACTGCTCGAAGGTGTCCGAAAGGATGATGACTTGCGTTTCGGAGCGCAATTTGTCCAAGAACTCACGGGCCCCTGGCAATGGGTCGATAGTCGAGATGACTTCTTGGATTTGAGGCAGCCCGAGTCCGTGCTCGTGCAAAATTCCGATTCTGAACTTCATAAGCTTATCGTAATCAGGTTCATCCCTTGTTGTCCGCCTGAGTTCCGGTATGCCGCTCGCTTCGGAAAACGCTATCCAGATTTCGGGAACGAGGACGCCTTCCATGTCCAAGCATACGATATTCATAACAACCTCCTTGGTGCATCAAACCACTCGCCATAGATTACAATATGTTCAGCGCACTTACGTGATTATTTTACAAACAGATACGACGTGCTCATGCAGATGGAGGGCTATAATGTACGGATTGAATACGGAAGCCGCTTTTGACTCGGCTCATTTCTTGACCGATTACTACGGGAAGTGCGAGAACCTTCACGGGCATCGGTGGCGCGTCGAGGTTACGCTTGCGCAACCCGAACTGCAAACGGAAGGCACGATGCGCGACATGGTACTCGATTTCGGTGTTTTCAAGAAAGCCGTTCGCGCTGAAGCCGACAAGCTTGACCATACGTTCCTCGTAGAGGAGGGCTCGCTCAAGCCTGAAACAATTGCCCTGCTCGAATCTGAGGGCTTCGCCCTTACTATTCTCCCCTTCCGCACGACAGCAGAGAACCTCGCGCGTTATATATTTGAGCAGCTGAGCGCTCAGGGCTTTCCCGTATATGAGGTCGAGGTTGACGAAACGCCGAATAACCGCGCTTTTTATCGTGCCGAATAACGATTCGGACACTAATGAGTCGTGCCCAGGAGCATGACTCATTAGATGTACGATTACGCGAGTTCGACGAAAGACGTGGGTGTAACCTGACGCACGTTCACTTCCTGATTCTTGAGGGAAACGCGGCTGTGAGGCGGCACAGGCTCGGTCAGGAAGGCGCTGCCGGCAATGACGGTTCCCTCGCCAACGACGGTTTCACCGCCGAGAACGCAGGCGTTTGCATAAATTGTTACATTATCTTCGATCGTCGGATGGCGTTGAACGCCGGCGAGGCGTTGTCCGCCGCGCGTCGAGAGTGCGCCAAGCGTAACGCCTTGGTAGATCTTGACATTGTTGCCGATTTTCGTCGTTTCGCCGATAACAACGCCGGTTGCATGGTCGATGAAAAAATACTCGCCGATTACAGCGCCGGCGTTTATGTCGACGCCGGTTCGGCTGTGAGCATATTCGGTCATAATGCGTGGGATCAGGGGCACGTCGAGCTTGTAAAGCTCATGAGCGATTCGGTATACCCAGATAGCGAAAAAGCCCGGATAGGAATAAATGATCTCTTCTTTAGACTGAGCGGCAGGGTCGCCGTCGAATGCCGCCTGGATATCTTTGTAGAGCATTTTTTGAATCGAAGGAAGCTTGCACAGCATCGCCGCGGCCACTTCGCTTGCTCGCTGTTCGAGCTCACAAGAATTGGAATCCGTGCCATCGCGGAATTGGAAAGCCAGATTGACTTGGTGTTTTAGCTGATCCTCAACACGCAAAACAGTGTTTCCAATAAAATACGTAGGATCGGCCGAGGTCTGCGCACCATCGGTGAAATACCCTGGAAAGATGATATTCCTTACATCCTTGAGTATTTCGATGATGGCATTTCGGCTCGGCATGCGCCGATTCGGCTTGGTGAAGAAAATTTCGTCTCGCGAATCGTATCCCTGTTGAATTTCGCTGATGACGTCTTTAAGATCGCATGATTTCATTTCATGTCCCGTCTAGTATGTCTAACCCGACATCCTGATTTTTCGCATTAGCGATTCGTAATGCGGACCAAGCTCGCAAGCCGCTTGAGGTCCAAGTTCGGCGCGCACGCTTGCCGGACTCGCAAGAGCGAGATATGGCGGTGCTTGAACCCGCTTGAACGCTGCACGCTGCATTGACGTCACGATCCAATGCAAATCGTCAGCAAAAAGCCGCGGCTCGTCAAGTCCATAGTATTTTATCCAAGAGCCGACGGGCGTGTCGAGCAACCGCGCATGTAGATAGCGCTCCATAATTTCGCATGCAGCTTCGGGAATCGAACGCGCACTTCCACCATCATCGCCCTGTAGTCGTGATATAAGCCAATCGTGATAGAACCATTTCATGGGGTCGTATTGGCCGTTCGCAAGTTCAGCAGAGGGCCGCGTCTGCCAAATAAGCCCATCAGGAGTCTGTTTCGGCAGCAAGTTCTTTGGAACCGCCTCTACGCCCATGCGTTCGTTGATCTGCCATGCAAGATCGAAGAGCTGTACCTTTGTGAGGTCGGCGATGGGTGCAAGTGCACCGATGGCGTCTCCGTAAAGCGTCGCATAGCCGAGTGCGCATTCGATTCGGTTGCCGTTGTTCACTACGACGCCATCTTCGAGTGCGGCAAACGTCGCTAGGAGGTTTCCGCGCGTACGTGCTTGGGCGTTTTCGAGCACGACGCCCTTGAGCGCATCGGGTGCATAGCCATATTGCACAAGCGCACTACCCAGGCAAACAACCAAGTCCTCGATGCTGCCGTTACGCATGGCGATGTTAAGTTTTTGGGCGATGCTGGACGCATTAGATTTTGTTGTATCAGAGTTAAAGCGCGTCGCCATGTTGTAGGCAATGACACGGTTCGAGCCGAATGCCAAAACGAGCAATGCCGCCGTGATGGCGCTATCAAGTCCGCCCGACAATCCGATAATCCATTTTGGCATGAAAGGAAGAGCTTGCTCGTCGAAGCGGCGCATACCGTGTATGAGAGCATCGAGCATGCTAGCAGGCGCCGCTGCTTTCGCGGGTTTCCCTGATGCAAAATCTACTAAGGCAAAATCTTCGCGAAACGTGTTATCGAGTAAGCACAATGGCTCAATACTCTCCCCTGTAACCGATGTGCCGCCATCGAACGAAATGATCTTCTTGCCGAGGTCACGAATGCCCACAGGGCGAAGAGCTATTTGACGCTCGCGTATTCTGCTCTTCGTTGGAGATATGGTGAAAGGATCCAAATCGCAATAAACACTCAAATCGCAGTCTTTACGATCTCGGCCGATACCGATCGTATACGTTTCTGTACAGGTGTCGAGTTCGATCGTTGACCCCACAACATCGATTCGCGAATCATTCAGGCCCAATATGCGCACATCGTTCTCATCGACGAGCGAGTTCGGCACGAGAAGCGCATCAGCACCAGCAGCAAGCGCATGCTCAACCATGTGCCCAATGGCATCCTCGTTCTTGGAGGGCCTACCCTCGACGATTTGTATTTGCCCAATGGCAAGCTTCAGCCTTGATAGGTCACGCACGCTACCGCCTCCTTGGAGCACTGCTGAGCTTCATACGTTGAGTTATGTATTCACGAACGAGCAATATCAGGAGAATGCTCATGACGATGAGATACCCGACTACAGCGCCCTCGAGCGTCATCATCGTCACCATGAGGCCGAGCACGAGCAACGAAAAACAGAACGTTATCAGGTAGAGCCCAACTACAACTTGCTGACGACGCAGGATCGTAATGATTTGATAGAGGAAATCTATAGCGGCTGTTACTCCGCCTGCGGCGAGCATGATGAACGAAAGTTGCTTGTAGGGAGCGAAGTCGAGTCCGTACATGAAGCTCATAAGCGGTATGCCTATCCAGTTCATAAAAAGGATTCCTAAAACCGTGATAGCTGTAATAAGGAGAACCATCGCTATGATGACGATGTCAAAACGGCGCCTACGCGACTCATCTGCCCACACGTTAGCAAGCTTCACGAGAAGCGGCTTGTAAATCATGCCCACGGTAATCAGAATCGCCTGTGCAGGAAAGTAGAGGGCGTTGAAATAGAGCTGGTTGTCATAGGGCAACGCCGCTCCCTGCATGACGAATTTGGGCATGTTGTCGACTACAGCGTACAGGAACAATGCCAAAAACACCGGAAAGCATTCTTTGAACAGCAGAATAGTTGAACGCGAGTTGAGCGGATGCGATTTGGGCGATTCGAACAAGGTGAGCGGCACCGTTACGAACGCGAGCGTGCATGCGGCGCCTATCGTCATCGCTATTGCAGCGATTCCCAGGTCAGACGTGATGAACAAGGCAATCGAAAACAGTAGGAACCCGACAAACGATCTAAGCGTCAGCGAAATGCCGCCCAAATAGAGTTTGTCGACCTGCTGTAAGCGACCTTCATACACCTCGCCAAACGCATCAAGCGTTTTAAAGGCGAAAATTCCGAGCGTCATCGTGAACATTTCGCCCTGATAGCCCAAAAAATTACAAAGGAGGAACCCGACGACAATCATGGCGGCGCATGTCGCAATGCGGTTTGCTTGATAATCTGCAAACGAATGAAATTCATCGAGGTCTGAGACCTGATAGGTTCTCACGCCGTAGCTTCCGAGAAAGTAGAGAAGGTTGGCCATAACGAACGCGAACGAGAACATGCCCGCTCTCTCGACACCGGCAAGCCATGTGACGATAATCGTGAGCAACGGGAACACCATGCCCCAGAGAGCAAAGCCAAGCGTATTCCAGATGAAATCGCGTGACGTGCGCCCTGCGGCATATGCTTCGTCTTGCCCCGAGAGGTTGCGATCGCTCACGGCTCCTACCAGGCGGTCGAACCAATCGTTTATGAACTTGCGCACGGGATTAGGCTGGCGTGTCCGATCGGCAAAGACAGATGCGGGCTCCTCGTCGGCCGCATCTCGCGTCCGCGCGTTCAAGCGGCCCGCATCATGAATGCTTCCGCTATCGCGCACCGTTCCGGTAGCCATCCTGTAGCGCGACGTCGTGCGTTCTCGATTGCTTGTGGCGTCATGTTTTTCCCGAGAAAGCCTTCCCATGCCTTCGAGACCGGTCCTATTCCGCTTCGAGTAGCTCTATCTCGAACGTGAGGTCCTTGCCGGCAAGTTCGTGATTCATGTCAAACGTGATGGTTTCTTCGTCTTTGGCGACGACGACGCAGGGAACGGGGCGGCCGTCGGGTGTTGCCAGTACGGGATGTTGCCCCACTTGAAGCTTCTCTGAACCAGGCAGCGCTTCGAATTGCATCTTAATTATCATCTTGGGATCGACTTCGCCATATGCTTGCACGGCGGGAATCGTCACGGTCACCGTTTGGCCGACTTCCATCGTACGTACGGCCTCGTCGAAACCGGGAATCATCTGTCCGCCCATGCAGGTGAAAGCGAGCGGCTCTCCCCTATCGCGCGATGAATCGAATTGGGATCCGTCGGCGAGCGTGCCGACATAATGAACTTTGACCTTCTTGCCTTCGTTGCTCATGATTTTCACCTCGTCATGCGTTTGACTCGTATATGCATATCGAGATGCAAGTCTACTACACTTGGGGACTCGGCTTGCGTTTCACCATATAACTAGTATGGAATGCACGTTACAATATGCAACCCGCATCCATGGTGATGGATATGTCGGCGAACTCACGCGCCGACGGCTCGTGAGTCGCGATCAAGACAGCAGCCCCGTTGCGAGCGGTTTGCTTGAGCATTTGCAATACAAGTTCGGTGTTTCCGTCATCGAGATCTGCCGTCGGTTCGTCGGCAAGCACGACACGTGGTTGACAGACAAGGGCCCGGGCGATGCAGACGCGCTTGGCCTCCCCTCCCGAAAGCTCGGCAGGATAGGCGTCAGCGAGCGTCTCCACGCCTAGAGCCACTAGAAGATCCCATGCCCGTGCCCGCATCTCGGATCCTCCGTTGCGCGCGTACATGCGCAGCGGCAACGCAACGTTTTCGACTACGCTCAGGCTGTGGAGAAGCGTGTTTCCCTGCGGAACAACCCCGATTGTCTCGTTGCGAAAACGCGCGAGCCCTGCGTCATCGAGCGCGTACACGTCGGTGCCACATACAAGTACTGTGCCCTCGGTCGGCACGAGAAGTCCTGCGAGCATGTTGAGAAGTGTCGTCTTGCCGCAGCCCGAGCGGCCCATGAGCACGCCGACCTCGCCAGGACACAAGTCGACATCAACTTTGCTCACGGCGTCGAAATGCCGTGCGTGCTGGCTGCTTTTCCTAAAAAACCGCTTCGTGAGCCCTCGGGCTTCGACGATAGCTTGCTCCATGCGCGTTTCCTTCCGTTGCTACAAAAAACTAATGCAGATGTCTGATCGGCCATGGGCGTAGAAGCGACCCTTTCCGCAGG
>CADBQL010000320.1 GCA_902796815.1 uncultured Coriobacteriaceae bacterium
AGGTAGAATTTTTTGCCCGTAGCCACATAAAGCATCGCCAGAAAAACGAAGAAGAACACCAAGGCGCTGCCCAAGTCCTTTTCGAACACGACGATGAGCAAGGCCACGACCCACATGATCACGAGCGGCAAGAGCGTACGCATATCGGGCAGCTTGATCGGCCCGAGACGCGTCGTGAACACCGAGAGCATCTCGCGATTTATGGCCAAATAACCGCCGAGCGCCATGACGATAACAACCTTGGCCAGCTCGCCAGGCTGGAACGAAAACGAGCCAAGAGAAAGCCAGATACGACTCCCGTAGTGCTCGGTGCCCAAAACCGGCAACATCGGCGAAAGCAGCAACGCAAAGCCGAATAGCATAAGGGTGTACTTATAGTTGGCGAATCGGTCGATTTTGCGTGAGAGAGCGAGCACAACCACCATGGCCGCAACGCCCACGAAAAGCCATAGAACCTGATTAACGGCAAGGTTTGGCGCCAATCGCGTCACAAATCCAATGCCAATGCCCGAAAGCGCGAACACGATGGGCAAAATCGCCGGATCGGCACCGGGTGCCAAGAAGCGCGTGGCGATATGAGCCACGATGAACGCCGCAAAAAGCCCAATCGGCACGCCGAGCGTTGTCAACCCAAGCTGCTGGCCACGATTGATTACGAGCATCGCGAACAGCAGAATGACAATCGGCGCAGCGATGCACAGAAGCACAAGCTCTATGTTCCTACGCGTCATCGCGTCCGCCCCTCGCTTTCGGCGCTACCGGAACCGCTCGTTCCAGCGGCATCGCTCTCTTCTTCGCTATACGCCTCATCATCTTCGGCGTATGCATCGAGCTCCTCTTCGCCCTCGTCATATGTGAGGTCTTTTTCGTAGTCTTCCCCATTTGCTGAGCTCTGCGAGCGTGCCGAAGAGGCAGATGACGAGCGAGATTGCTCTTTCGCCTTTTTCTCCTCAATCTCGGCACGATAGGTATCGACGAGCGCAAGGGCTTCCTCCACGCTGCTCACACGCATGCCCTTTTCGCTCCTGATGCTTTCAGCCGCACTTTGCGACAATTCGCCAACAGGAATCTCGGTGCTTTCTACAAGCTCAGAGTAGCGAAAGCCCAATACGCTTCCAGGCACCCCGCGGTAGACCGCGACAGTGCCCTGCTCGCTCTGTGCAAGATAGGCGGTATGGTGAAGATATGCCGACCCACCCCAAGCCGCACCGCCAATACACAGCACCAGCAAGAGCAGGAGAATCAGCGCCGTGAGCCGCGTGCGAACGCTAATGGTACGGCGCGCCTGCTTTCGATCCCCCTCCACGTTGGCAATGACGACGGTCACGTTGTCGAGCCCTCCAGCGGCAAGCGCGCCATCCACCAGCACGTCTGCGCACATCTGCGGATCGGAAATGCGATTCATAACCGCTTGGATTTCGGCATCCTCGAGCATCGAAGTCAAGCCGTCAGAGCACAGCAAGAGCCTATCGCCATCCTCGACGTTGATTTCGTACAAATCGGGGATGGTTTCGGGATCGTTGCCAAGCGCGCGAGTAATGACCGAGCGACTCGGATGCACGCGCGCTTCTTCGGGCGTGATCTGCCCCGCCTCGATCATGTTGGCCATCAAACTGTGGTCGCGCGTAAGCTGCGAAAGCTTCTTGTCGTGCAGCAAATAAGCGCGAGAATCACCTACCTGGGCAATAACCAGGCGCGTTCCTTCAAGTATTGCCGCCGTGCATGTTGTACCCATGCCCTCGCGGCCCTCGCCCTCAACCGCAGCGGTGATGATATCGCGATTGGCCTGCTCCACGGCACGACCGAGCTCTTCGGCGTCGGCATGCGTCGACACGAGCTCCGAAATAGTTTTTACCGCTATCTCGGAAGCCACCTCGCCAGCTGCGTGTCCGCCCATTCCATCGGCAACGACAAAAAGCGGCGGTGCCACTATGAGAGAGTCTTCGTTTTGTTGACGCACGCACCCCACATCGGTACGGCTGCCAAACGAGGCAATCGCGCTTTCGCCCGCCCGTTCGGCAAGAAGCTGAGTTTCAGATTTTGCCATTTAGCTAAGCCTCACGCGAATCGAAACGTCCCCAACCATCACGACGTCACCATCGTTGAGTGCTACGGGATCGGTAATGCTAAATCCATTGACAGTCGTGCCGTTCGTAGAACCCAAATCCTCTACGAACAGGTTTTGACCCATGAGCGAAAACCGCGCATGGCGCGCCGACACATACGAAGCGCCGATGACGATGTCCGCCGAAGGCGAACGGCCCACGATTACAGGACCGTGCACCATGATTGAAACACCACGCAATTCCTTGGGGCCTTTTTCGACCGCAAGGTTCCACGTGCGTTCCTTTTTGCGCTGCCCGCGCACCAAGCCAATGCCCGTGCGCATGATAGCGAACAAAAACAAATAGAGCAGCGCTACAAACAAGAGCCGTCCTATAAGCAAAACGACATCTATCACAAATGCCTCCAGAAACGTATTGCGGCCACTTGATTCACGGCCGCAAAATCAAGCTAGGCGAGAACGAATTTGAATTCGGTTTTGCCGATGGTTACGACATCGCCTGGATAAAGTGGCTGCGAAGCCACGGAAACGCCGTTGACGCGAGTACCGTTCATGGAACTCAAATCGGTGATAATCCAGATGCCGCGCTCATTCAACCGCAACTCCGCATGCTTGCGACTCGCGTTGATGTCCTGAACGACAATGTCGTTTCCTGATTCTCGTCCCAAGGTCAAATGCGTTCCCGCCAGATCATACGCACGCTGGTAGGTAGAATCGATCAGACGTGCGCGTACTACATGGCGATTGGGTACGGCATTTGCACCACCTGCGGACTGTCCGCCGGCAAAAGCGACCGTGTTGTCCGCTGAATAGCTTCTGGCGGCCGCATCAGCTGCACCAGATACGCGTGCCGCTCCCATCGCAGCCGAATTGTCGCCATATCCTGCCCGAAGGTCATCTTCCTCAACCTTGGTGCGATAATCCTCAAAATCCTCGCTTCGGAACGTGTACTCGCCGTAATCGATGGAGCGGTCGATCTCCTCTTCGGGGACGTAGGGCAGCGGCGGCTTTTTCTTAGGCGGTTCGGGCTGGGGCTGCTCCTGCTTCTGGTAATACGCTTCGTAGCCGTAAGCATAATCGCCGCGATCGTCAAACGTATCGGCCTGATTGTCAAAAGCGCCGTTGCCATAGGCGCCAGAATCGTAAGCGTCATCGTCATAGACGCCACCGTAAACAGTTTCATCAAAGCCGCGATCGCCGTAATCGGATCCATCACCGTAGGCGCGGTCATCGTAGCCGTAGCCCGCGGCACCCTGTGCTGCCTGCCAACGCTCATCGTAGCTGTAGCCCGCGGCATCCTGCGCTAACTGTGCGTGATCATCGTAGCCGTAATCGGCTGCATCGCGCTCGACCTGGGAGCACCCATAACCGCTGGCTCCATGCTCGCCTGGGAAAGGCTCAACGTTGCGCGATTGAGGCTGCTGCGCTTGATGGTGCCCGCGCGGTGCAATACCGTAACGCTCCATTTCTTCTGAACGCAACTGTTCGACGATGGGCGCCGCCACCGTCTCAGCGATGATGTCGAACTTACCGTGTTTGAGCGAATTGTCCACGATAAAGCGAACGAGCGGATGCCCGTCCATAACCAGACCTTCCTCAGCCGCCTTGGCTTCCAGATACGTCTCGGTTTCGCCAGCAAGCGTCGGATACATGCCAAAGAGACGAGCATCGTCGTCGGGATTCACCAGCACCGTGTAGAGCGTCGGCGCGTACTGCTTGCCAGCGCCAACCATCGTTTCGCGGCGCATCTGCTTCTCTGCCTTTTTGAATATCTGTACAGGGGCAATAGGCGCTTTTGACATTTTGGACGCGGCACCTTCAACGGTGTCTTCCATCTTGCCTTCAAATCTCGAGAATATGCCCATCATGACTCCTTTTTCTGCTGCATTTGATCGGGTCGCTTTTCTCGTGCATAATCTCTGGTATTGTACATCAAATTGTGCGCCTCAATGGAAACACCAGAATGTGTTAACCAAACGTCATGCATGTCACACGCACAATTCGCGCTACATGAGCCACACTTTGCGAACGGAATTGCTTTATTCCAGAATCTCGCTCATCTGCGAGTCGGCATCAAAAAGACGCGGGACTTTCCATTGATGCGCGTGGGCGGGGATGTCTACGGGATCTGTTGGGTCGTGGTAGACACGAATGGAGTCCGGCCGAGCGCAGCAGATAAGCGTCAGATCGAATTCGCGCGCGAGCTCGATGGTCAGGTCTGTGGGCACGGCCTTCGAGACAAGCAACGGCACACGTGCGCGAATCGCCTTGGTCACCATATCGACCGGCAACCGACCGCTCGTGCAAATTATCGATGAGCTCAAATCGACACCGTCGCACAACGCATGGCCGATGACCTTATCAAATGCATTGTGTCGCCCCAAATCCTCACAACAATAGAGAACCTCGTCACCCGTAGCCAAAAAGCAGCTATGCGCACCGAACGTTCGTTTATGCATGGGCGTATCTTGCTTGAACATGCCAGCGAGCCCAAAAATCCATTCCGGGTTCCAAGGCATCGGAACAACTGGTTCGAGCTGCGCCCCTTCATCGTTTGCGTACTCGATTGCAGCGTAAACCCGATCTCCCGTGCAGCAAGAAGGAACGATGGGCGCATCGACATCCGAAAGCTGCCCTTTCCTATTTGCGAGCAGCACACGCGCTTTCGTCGAAAACTCGCACAGATGCACAAGCTCGATGTCGTCTACCGAATGGATAATGCCTTCGGTGAAAAGCCTTCCAACTACAAGTTCCACCAAATCGCTCGGCGTGCAAACGATGCGCATGGACAGCTTTCCATCTACGTAAACATCGAGCGTGTGCTCGGCCTGCACTTCCTCATCGCGAATTTCTGCAGTACCGTCCGCATAGATAACACTCGCAGGATATTCGACGATGCTTTCGACATCTTGCGATCTGTCTACCTTCTGCATGTGTCCCCCAATGTGAAAGAATTTGGCATCCCTACTATAAATGAGTTACCACTCGTTCATTTCGCATATTTTATGGTGAGAAATCTTGTGTTTGCATGCGCGTCACATCTTATATATAATGCGTATTCGCACTTGAAAAAGTGCTGTTGCCAACGTGGCTCAGTTGGTAGAGCAGCGCACTCGTAATGCGCAGGTCACCGGTTCGAGTCCGG
>CADBQL010000321.1 GCA_902796815.1 uncultured Coriobacteriaceae bacterium
ATGCGCGCGGCGCGATTTACGGCCTCACGCGGGGGACCACGAGCGCCCACATTGTGCGCGCCGCTCTCGAAGCGCTTGCATATCAAGTATACGACCTGGCCAACGCCATGGAGGCGGATGCCGGCATGCCCATCAGGGAACTCAACGTAGATGGTGGCGCCTCGGCGAACGATTTCCTCATGCCATTCCAGTGCGACAGCTTGGGAACGCCACTGCGCCGTCCCGCCAACGTCGAGACCACCGCCCTCGGCGCCGCTTATCTTGCTGGTCTTTCGACTGGATACTGGGATTCTATCGACGATTTGAAAAGTTTGCGAGCAGATGACACCACTTATCAACCCGATGCCGACGATGGGCATAGATCCGCCCGCCTTGCCGGCTGGCGACAAGCGGTTTCGCGCACGCGTAGCGGTTTCCTTGAATGAGTCACGCCCCAGGGGCGAAACTCATCCCTCAGCGGAACCCAGGTAATACCGACTTGCCGCAAATTCGAGCCACTACACCGAAACAAGTGTAATGCGCAGGGTTGTACGCGGCTTTTGACGGTATACTCATTTCATCGCAGAAAGGAATTTAGCCATGATTGACTTGCCCAGCGCAGATTTGTACTTATTCGGGCGCGGGAAAGCACAGCGTGCCTACCTGCTTTTCGGATGCCATAAACTCGACCAACTCAGCGAATCGGGGCAGACGCAGCACCAGTTTGTCGTGTGGGCCCCGCATGCGCGTTCGTGCAGTCTCGTGGGAGATTTCAACGATTGGGATGAAGCGGCCAATCCGATGCAAGAAGTCCGCCACGGCATTTACGCTTGTGTTGTGGAAGGGCTCGAAGACGGCGACCCTTACAAGTATTGCGTCATAGGCGCAGACGGCGTCAAGCGCCTCAAAGCCGACCCGTTTGCATTTCATGCCGAAAACGGTCTTGCCACTGCATCTAAGGTTTGGGATCTCGAGGGTTTCACCTGGCACGACGATGCCTGGCTTGCCAAGCGCAAGGAAG
Organism: uncultured Coriobacteriaceae bacterium; assembly: GCA_902796815.1. Taxonomy (GTDB): domain Bacteria; phylum Actinomycetota; class Coriobacteriia; order Coriobacteriales; family Eggerthellaceae; genus UBA9715. The sequence continues at coordinate 1,001 of CADBQL010000321.1, forward strand.
CGGATGTTCTCCATGCGCCGCTTTCCATCTATGAGCTACAACTAGGCTCGTGGCGCATCGGCGAAAACGAGATGTATCCCTACTACCGAAACGTCGCCGACCAGCTCGCCGAGTATTGTCTCGAAATGGGATACACGCACGTGGAGCTTCTGCCCGTCACGGAGTATCCTCTGCCGGCTTCCTGGGGCTATCAGGCTACCGGCTACTTTTCTCCGACATCGCGCTACGGCACGCCACAGGATTTCATGTACCTGGTCGACAAGCTGCACGAAAAGGGCATCGGCGTCATCTTGGACTGGGTACCAGCTCATTTCCCCAAGGATGCATTTGCGCTCGCGCGCTTCGACGGTACGCCTCTCTACGAATACGCCGATCCGCGCCTCGCTGAGCATGCGGAATGGGGCACTCTTGTTTTCGACTACTCGAAACCCGAGGTCATAAGCTTCCTCATCTCCTCGGCGATGTTCTTCTTCGATAAGTATCACATCGACGGCATCCGCGTCGATGCGGTCACGTCCATGCTGTACCTCGACTACGCACGTACCGAGTGGTTACCTAACAAAGACGGCGGAAACATCAACCTCGAAGCGGTCGAGTTCTTGCAGCGGCTCAACGACGCCGTGCTCTCGGCTTATCCGGGCGTGATGACCATCGCCGAGGAATCGACGGCGTTTCCGCTGGTTACTTGTCCGCCCTATGATGGTGGTCTCGGTTTCACGTTCAAGTGGGACATGGGCTTCATGCACGACATGCTCGAGTATTGCCAGATGGATTCGCTATTCAGGCGCGACCATCACGACAAGCTTACGTTCGGCATGATGTATGCGTTCGCTGAGAATTACATCCTGGCGTTCAGCCACGACGAAGTCGTCCACGGCAAAAAGTCCATGGTCGACAAGATGTTCGGAGATTACCTGCAAAAATTCTCGACGCTGCGCGCTCTTATGGGTTGGCAGTTTGCACGTCCCGGCAAGAAGCTGACGTTCATGGGCTCAGAATTCGCCCAGTTCATCGAGTGGGATTTCAAAAAACAGCTCGATTGGTTCCTGCTTGAGTACCCTATCCATTCTGGCATGCAGTCGTATTCGGCCGAACTCAACAAATTCTACCGTGCGCATCCGGCGCTCTGGAAAGTCGACGACGGCTGGAGCGGCTTCGGTTGGGCCAACGTCGACGATCGCGACGAGAGCGCCATCGCCTGTGTGCGCTATGCGGGCGATGGGAGTCCGGATGTGTTGTGCTGCTGCAATTTCACGCCGAATCCCGTGGTCGGGTTTACGGTGGGCTTGCCGTATAACTGTCGCATAACCGAGGTTCTCAACAGCGATGACGCGCGGTTCGGCGGTTCGGGCATGACGAACGCAAAACCCGTGGAGACGGATGACGAACCATTCGCAGATCAGCCGTACAGCGCGGCGCTCGTGCTGCCGCCGCTTTCGGCCGTGTATTTTGAGCTCAAACAACTACCGCCAAAGAAGAAGAAAGAGGTATCCAAGAAAACGACCAAGAAATCATCAACCAAGGCATCGAGCAAAATCCCATCGGCATCGAAAAAGCAAGGAGCGCAACATGAATAATCGCAAGGAATGCGTGGCCATGATCCTAGCGGGCGGGCAGGGGAGCCGCCTGGGTGTTTTGACCAGGTATCGCGCCAAACCCGCGGTGCCGTACGGCGGCAAGTATCGCATCATCGATTTCCCACTTTCGAACTGCACGAATTCGGGCATCGACGTCGTAGGCGTACTCACCCAGTATGAGCCATTCGTGTTGAACAGCTATATCGGAAACGGCGCTCCATGGGACCTCAATACCGCGAACGGAGGCGCGTTCTGCCTGCAGCCGTCTACGCACATGGGCGATGAGGGCAGCTGGTACGCCGGCACGGCAGATGCTATCTACCAAAACGTCCGGTTCATCGAGGGCTATTCGCCCGAGTTCATCGTTGTGCTTTCGGGCGACCATATCTACAAGATGGACTACAGCGAAATGATCCAATTGCACAAAGAAAACGAGGCTGACGCGACGATAGCGGTCATGCCGGTGCCTATCGAGGAGGCGAGCCGCTTCGGAATTCTCGCAACCGACGAGACCGGCCGCGTTACCGATTTCGTCGAAAAGCCCGCCAATCCGCCGAGCAACCTCGCCTCTATGGGTATCTATGTGTTCAGCTGGGAGAAAGTCCGGCGCTACCTTACAGAAGATGCGGCAAACGAGGCGAGCAGCCATGACTTCGGCAAGGACGTCATCCCCGCCATGCTTGGCGCCGGCGAGCGCTTATTCACTTATAGTTTCGAGGGGTATTGGCGCGACGTCGGGACGATTGACAGCCTCTGGGAAGCCAATATGGATTTGCTCGAGGAATCGAGCGGGCTTGACCTTTCGGATGATGCCTGGCGCATCTATTCGCGCAACCCCAACTTGCCCGGCGCCCGCATCGGCTCGAAAGGCCAGTTAAGCAACTGCATGGTTGCCGAAGGCTGCGGAGTGGATGGATCCGTCAAGCGCAGTGTGCTGTTCCAGGGCGTTGATGTCAGCGAGGGCGCCCAGATTATCGATAGCGTCGTCATGCGCGGCGCGGTCATTGGCGCAGGTGCGGTTGTCGAGCGTGCGGTTGTAGCCGAAGGTGTGCGCATCGGCGCAGGTGCTCACGTCGGGGAGCCCGGCGGAGAGCTCGTCGTGCTCGGACCAGATTGCTGGATTGCACCTGATGCGACCGTTTGCGCAGGTCAATCGGTCGAACCGAACGCAACGTTCGAATAACGCTCGCTTACTACTTTCGTAAGGAAGGATAGAAACATGAACGATACCTTTGCAATCGTCTATGCCGGCCATGGTAATCCGTTTCTTGGCGAGCTCATAGCACACAGGGCCGTTTCGGCGTTGCCGTTTGCTGGCCGCTACCGCACGATTGACGTGATACTTTCCAATATCTCGCAAAGCGGCATCCGTGATGTGGGTGTTATCATGCAGCGGAATTTTCAATCGCTCGTCGAGCATATCGGCTCGGGAGATGCGTGGAGCTTGAGCAGCAAACACGGCGGCGTGGCGCTTCTGACGCCGTTTGACCAAGGTCTGACCACGGAGTTGTATCACGGTTTTGGCGATGCGCTCATGGCCAAGCGCTATTACCTTGATCGCCAACGGGGGCGTTATGCGCTGCTGCTGGCTTCCGATATGGTATACCGCGAGGATTACAATCGGCTCCTCGATTTCCATCAGGAAAAAGGCGCCGACATCACGCTTCTGTACTCGCACGACTTGCGCCTTGGCTTGGGAGATCCAACCAGCGTTGCGAATTTGCAGATCGACGGCGATGGCTGGGTGCGCGGCGTCGAGTTCGGCCCTGGCGATAAAGAGGGTTGCTACAATCTCGGCGCCTGCATCATGGAGAAAGATCTGCTCCAGCGCCTGGTGGAAGATGCCTGTTCAGAAGGTCGTTACGATTTCGTGTACGACATCGTGGCGCCGGCCTTGTCGACACACAAGGTTGCAGCGCTCGAGCATACAGGCTATGCCGGTCGCCTCACGACCGTCAAGTCCTACTTCGATATGATGCGCGACATGACCAGCCGACAGGTGCGCGACGAGCTCTTCTTCAATCGCGGACCTGTGTACACGCGCATCATGGACGCACCTCCCGTGCGTTTTGCGGATGGCTGCGAGGTTGCGAATAGCGTTATCGGTAACGGCTGCAATGTGCGCGGTCGTGTGATAGATAGCGTCGTCTTCCGTGGGGTTACTATAGAGCCAGGCGCGGACGTGGAGAATTGCGTTATCATGCAAGATTCCTATATCAGCTCGGGAGCGCGCCTGCGCAATGCGATCATCGACAAAAACGTGGTCGTGAGGGAAGGTGCCCGCTTGATCGGCACGCCCGATAACATCGAAGTCGTGCGCAAGGGCATGATTGTGGAATAGCGTTTGAACAGCCGAAGGAGATCACCACCCCGCAGGTGACTGGTCACCCGCGGGGTGGTGGCTTTTGAAAGGAAGTCATATGACACAGAAAAAAAGCGAGCAGAAGCCTGTCGAGACAGCTGCGAAGGCTGAAGAAAAAGTAGTGGCTGCGGCTGAGGCTGCAGTCGAGAAGAAGGCCGCAGCTGCGACGAAGGCGAAGCCTGAAGCAGCAACGACAAAGGCTGAGACGACGGCAAAGGCAAAGCCCGAGGCGGCAAAGGAAGACTCCGAAGCCGCAAAGGCGGAACCCGAAGCCGCAAAGGCAGAGCAGCCGAAGAAAACCCAGCGTGCATCGAAGTCGCGTGCAGCTGCGAAAACCCAGGCCAAAGCCCAGCCCAAAAAAGCTGCTACCAAATCTAAGCCTGCTGCAAAAGCGGTTGCAAAGCCAGCCGAAAAAGCAGAAGCAGTTGAAGAAAAACCGCTAGCCAAGTCCGCGGCGGCGGCGAAAAAGCCTGCCGTAAAGGCCAAGGCTGCAAAGCCGGCGGCTAAGGCTGTGGCTGAGCCTGCGGTTGAGCCCGAGTCTGCAGTCGAGCCAGCAATTGTGACAGAGCCTGAGGCTGAAATCAAACCTGCTGTTGAAGCGTCTGAAGCGCCTGCGACCAAAGAAGTGAAGGCCGAAAACCCGGAGTCGGCTGTCGAGGGGTCCGCGGTTGAAGAATCCGACTCGACGCCTGAGCCTGCGCCCGAACCCGCGCCTGCCGAAGAACCCGCGCCCGAACCTGCGCCGGCAGAGGAACTCGTAGTTGAGCCCGAGCCCGCGCCCGTCCCCGAATACGCCGACGTCCCCGGTGTGCTCATCGCGGCGGCTGAATGCGCTCCCCTTGTCAAGGTAGGCGGCCTTGCCGACGTAGTCGGCGCGCTGCCCAAGTATCTGAAGAAGCTTGGCGTTGACGCACGCGTTATTATGCCGTTCCACCGCCAGATCAAGGATCGCTATGCTGGTCAGGTACAGCATCTCTGCGATTTCCAGGCGAGCTTGGGTTGGCGTTCGCAATATGTCGGCCTCGAGAAGCTTGATCTCGACGGCACGATTATCTATTTTATCGACAACGAGTTCTACTTCGGCGGCCCGGTATATTGCGGCGGCGAGTTCGAGGGCGAGCAGTATGCGTTCTTCACCCGTGCGGTCATGGACGCCATCCCGCAGCTCGATTTCGACGTGCGCATCCTGCATTGCAACGACTGGCATACGGGCATGATGCCGCTGCTTGCCAAGACGCAGTACCACGGCGGCATGCAAGAGGGCCTGCGCACGATCATGACCATCCACAACCTGCATTTCCAGGGCCAGTTCAGCCACGAGTTCGATCGCGATCTGTTGCGCATCGATGATTCGCTGGCAACTCCCCAGTTCATCGAGCACTACGGTTGCGACAACATGCTCAAGGCCGGTATCGTGTTCGCCGACAAGGTGACGACGGTAAGCCCCACCTATGCGGGCGAGATTTGCGGTCCTGAACTTGGCGAAAGCCTCGACGGCGTACTTCGTTCCCGCGGATACGACCTCTGGGGCATCCTCAACGGCATCGACGTAGATGTCTGGAACCCGCAGACCGACGAGCATCTTCCGCAGCGCTATTCGGCCAAGAGCCTATATCGCAAGACCAAGAACCGCGAGGCGCTTCTCGAAGAGCTCGGACTCGAGCCGGCAGGCGAGTACACGCCCGTTATCAGCATGGTTGGGCGCCTGACCCCGCAGAAGGGTGTCGATTTGGTCAAGTATGTGCTCGACGAAATCATGGCCGAAGATGTGCGCATGATCGTTCTCGGCTCGGGCGATAAGAAATACGAGGACTTCTTCCGCGAAGCCGAGTGGCGCTACAAAGGGCGTCTGTGCTCCTACATCGGCTACAACGGCGATCTTTCGCATCGAATCTATGCGGGCAGCGATTTGTTCCTCATGCCTTCGCTGTTCGAGCCGTGTGGCATTTCGCAGATGATCTCGATGCGCTACGGCACGCTGCCGATTGTGCGTGAGACAGGCGGCCTGCGCGACACCGTTATTCCGTACAACGAGTTTACGGGTGAAGGCAACGGTTTCTCGTTCGCGAACTATAACGCACATGAGATGCTTGGAGTCATCCGCCTGGCGATGGGCGTCTGGCGCAATCCCGATGTACGCAAGCGGCTCATCGAACAAGCGATGGCCAGCGATTTCAGTTTCGACCGCTGCGCTCGCACCTATGCCGATCTGTATCGCAGCTTGATGTAGGGTTTTCGAGCGGAAGGCTGAACGGATAACCGAGGCGGTTAATTTGGGCAGATAACCGGGGCGGATAACTGAAACAGATTGCCGGGACGGGCAGCCGAGACAGGTGGCAAGGTTGCCCGGCTCGTCGACAATCAGGTCATCCATCCGTCTATGGCGTAAGGCAAGGAGTGAGTCAATTCACATGGAGCAAAACATGGAACAGGAAAGCAAGACGAAAAAGATTCCGCGTCCGCAAGTCACCGAAGAAGAGGTGGACCGCGTACGTCAGCGTATTGAACGAAGGATTAAGCGCGAGTTTGCGATCACGCCTGATGAGGCTGTGATATCGCAGGTCTTCAAGGCGGCGGCGCTGTGCATTCGCGACGACGTCATGGACGTCTGGGCTGACGAACGTGCCGAGTCGTCAACGTCGGGTGACAAATGCCTGATTTACCTGTGCGCGGAGTACTTGATCGGGCGCGCGTTCTCGAACAATCTCGTCAATTTCTACCTGTACGACGCCTATTCGCAGGCGTTGGCAGCTATGGGCTATGAACTGGGCGAAATCGAGGAGCAGGAAGCCGATGCCGGATTGGGCAACGGTGGCTTGGGCCGTCTGGCCGCATGTTTCCTTGACAGCCTCTCGACGCTTGAGATGCCTGCCATGGGCTGCGGTATCCGCTATGAATATGGGTTTTTCCGCCAGGAAATCCACGATGGCCAGCAGGTTGAGGTGCCCGACACCTGGTCGCTTGCCGGCGACTTGTGGGCAGTGGAGCGCGCCGACCGCACATTTGAGGTCAAGTTCGGCGGCCACATCGACGAAGAGTGGAGCGAAGACGGTAAACTGACCGTGCACCATGTGAACGCGCAATCGGTGCTGGCGGAGGCTTATGACATGCCGATCGTGGGCTACGACTCCAAGCTGCCCGCGACGCTGCGTTTGTGGCGCGCGCGTGCTCCGAAGCAGTTCGACCTGAACCGCTTTAATCAGGGCGCTTACGAGCAGGCAATGGCAGAACGCGATCTTGCCGAGTCGATTTCGAAGGTTCTGTACCCCGAGGACAGCCACGAGCGCGGCCAGGAGCTGCGTTTGCGCCAATTTTATTTCCTGGTGTCAGCTACGATGCAGTCGCTTGTGGATGCGCACAAGCGTCACTACGGTGATTTGCGCACCTTGCCGGATCGCCTGGTTATCCAGATCAACGACACGCATCCCGCGCTTGCCATCCCCGAGCTCATCCGCATTCTCATCGACGAGGAGGGCTTCGACTGGGAAGAGGCGGTCGATATCGTTCAGCGCCTGTTCAACTACACGAATCATACGATCATGCCCGAGGCGTTGGAAAAATGGCCGGCGCACCTTCTGCAGAAACTGCTGCCGCGTGTTTTCCGCATTATCGAGACGATCGACGCGCGTTTCCGCGATCGCATTTGGCAACAGTATCCAGGTGACACCGACCGTGTGAACCGCATGGCGATCATCAGTGGCGGTCAGGTGCGCATGGCTAATCTGTGCGTGCTTTCGTCCGGCCATGTGAATGGCGTTTCGCAGCTGCACGGGCAGATTTTGCGCACGTCGGTGTTCCGCGATTTCTACACGGCGTACCCCGACCGTTTCCTGGGCATCACGAATGGCGTGACGCAGCGCCGCTGGCTCGGCGTTGCCAACCCCGGGCTGCGCACGCTTGTTGATGAAACCATTGGCGAGGGCTTCATGAAAGATTGGCGCAAAATTGCCGAATTGGAGCCGTTTGCGCACGATGCGGCGTTCAGGAAGGAGTTTGACGAGGTCAAGCAGGCCAATAAGGTAGCGTTTGCAAAATGGATGGCCACAAGCCGTGGCGCGGAGATTAACCCGCATACCATCATTGACGCGCAGGCCAAGCGTCTGCACGAGTACAAGCGCCAGCTCATGAAAGCGTTGCATATCCTTTCGCTCTACGACCGCATCATCGATGGCGAGCTTTCCGAGTCCGAAATGCCGCCGACGACGTTCATCTTCGCGGCCAAGGCGGCGCCGGGTTATAGGCGTGCGAAGGACATCATCCGCCTGATTAACGCGATTTCGGGTTTGGTTGCCGCCGACGAGCGTACGCGCGATCGCATCCCCGTCGTTTTCCTCGAGAATTATGACGTCACGTCGGCCCAGCATCTGGTGTCGGCGGCCGAGATTTCCGAGCAGATTTCGACGGCAGGCCTCGAAGCGTCGGGCACGGGCAATATGAAGTTCATGCTCAACGGTGCGCTGACGCTTGGCACGATGGACGGCGCCAATGTCGAGATTGCCGAACAGGTTGGCTTGGACAACATCTTTATCTTCGGCGCGACTGTCGATGAGCTCGAGCGCATCAAGCAGGAGGGCTCTTACAACCCGCGCGGTCTGGTGGACTCGAATCCGCGCCTGGCACGTGTGCTCGACCATTTGATCGACGGCAGCCTGCCTACGTCCGACAGGAGCCGTTTTGAGGATCTCTACTATGCGTTGGGTGCTACCGGGGGTTATGGTGACCCGTATTTCGTGCTGTACGATTTCGCGGCGTACGATGAGCGTTTCTTCGACGCCATGCGCAAGTACCAGGATCGCGACAGCTGGCTGACCAGCGCCGTTATCAATACGGCCAAAGCTGGCTATTTCAGCTCCGATCGCGCCATCGAGGATTACGACGCCAACATTTGGCATATGAAGCGCTAGGGGCTGCGATGGGCTTGGCCTCCAGGGGCGTAATGAGTTTCGCCCCTGGGGCATGACTCATCCGGGAATGAGTTTCGCCCCTGGGGCGCGACTCATCCGGCGGCGG
>CADBQL010000322.1 GCA_902796815.1 uncultured Coriobacteriaceae bacterium
AGTTTTTTTTTTTTTTTGAAGGTAAGGCCCTCGTTGAATATGAGGGAAGCGCCTGCGAAGTCGATCCGGAGGCCCTGCTCGTCAACATTCCCGATATCATGCCCCAAGCCGAATACGATATCGTCTATGCCTATGCCGCTACGAGCAAATGCGGCGAGTGGGATATCCCAGATGTCACGGGACTCCCGATTCCCGGCTACCATGTAGGCACGCAATTCAGCGCCTACTGGAATGACGAACGCTACGTAGTCCCCTGCGCGTATGCAACAGCGCTCAAGACGATTGATGCTTGCAATGCGCTTGCCGAAAACGACCTGCGCCTAGTCGTTTATGATGCCTATCGGCCGATGACCGCTCAGTATTTCATATCAGATGCATTTCTGAGCGCCTGCGAGCAGAATCCCGCGATGGCCGAAGAAGTCAGCTGGGGGATGGGATGGTACGTCGCGTCGGGATCATCTGGCCACAATTACGGAACGGATTTAGACGTGTGCGTCTGCGGTGCTGACGGTTCAGCGATCGAGATGCCTTCCGAATTCGACGCTTTCAGCGAGTCGGGGCACCTGACCGCTTGGCCTCTCGCATCATACGACATCACGCCAGAAGCTTACTGCGACGCCGTGCGAGATAACGACGCCTGCATGGCTTTACATGCCGCATTCTCGCAAGCCGGCTTCGGCGAGCTTGCAAGCGAATGGTGGCACTTCTCCGACGAGGAGACGGAATACGCTCTGCGCGGGCTCGTAGGCGACGCAGGCCTCGACTTCGTCGCAACGCTCGCATGAGACAGCTGAGATTCATTGTTACAGGTCATTGAGCAAATCTGAACGTGCCACGTTCTCCGCGCCTATTTGGGGTTCTATTTCCCGAAATACGATCGCATCATTCAATGCAAAGAGGCGATACGCATTTCTCGTTTTTTTTCTTGCAAGTGACTAAGAATTGCTATTCTACGCACAGGGTACTGTCAGATTACTGTATGAGAGAGGAAAAGGAATGGCAGTTCAGGTTAATACGAGTGAATGCATTTCGTGCGGAGCTTGCGTGGGCGAATGCCCCAACAACGCGCTCACGGTCGATGGCGTATGCGAAGTCGACGAGGACGCCTGCGTTGATTGCGGCATCTGCGTAGATGCATGCCCCGTTGAGGCGCTTTCGCTCTAGCGTTACACTTTGATAACCCGTTCGGAGCCGGTCGGACCCAGAGTCTGACCGGCTCTTCATTTGATGCGATGAGCATTCGGTGTTGCTGCCCGCGGGTTTGTCGATGGCCAGCAACACCGAATCACGTTACTATTCGCAGGGGTCCGCACGTTCCGCAAACCCCCAGGTGAGAACGCGCATCGACTTGTCCTCGTAGCTTTAGAATATTTATGTTTGTGTCTGCGGAATCGTCGATGTCGCGCCCTCACCTGGGGTTTTGCTTTGGAATCCCGCTGACACGGTGAACTGCAACTGAATCCCTTAATCAACTCCGACGATTCGTAAACAACGCCGCCACTAAGGCCCATGCCTGCTAAAATCTCTCTAACAGATAATCCACGGAAAGGCCTGTCATGAAAAAGTGGAAAAGCGTAATCGTGTTCGATGTACTGATGGTTTTGCTGATCATCCTCTTGTACTCCCCCGTCCAACTCGCGCTCAACCCGCTCGATCCGAATTTCTTCAAGGCGGCTTTCAGCGTCATCGCCGGCGTTTTCATCGCCTATGAGCTCATAAAGGTCAACGGGCGCGCAATACTGACCGCCCGCGCCGCAAAGCAGATTTCGGAAGGATCCGAAGACATCCACGTCGACGATATCAAGCGGATGCTTTCGGAATACACGAAGACGTCGGTCATTGGTACCTATGCCAAGCACGCGATCACAGAACTCGAGAGCGCCGAGGTCCGCCGCACTAACTTGTACGAGACGATTGCCAGCAAATTCACGGAAGGCAGCCTCACCTACTCCAAATTCATCGAAGTTGTCGACGCGGCAACGAATGCCATCGCACACAACTCAGCCATTCTCGCGCGGCGTATCCAGGCGTTCGACGTCGAGGACTACAACCGCAACGCGCGCGATACCATCACTGGCATGTTCAAGCGCTCGACCGTTCCCGAAGAGATTCGCCGCCAGAAGCGCGAGGTTTACGAGATGAGTCTCAACGACATGCGCGGAATCGTCGCGGCAAA
>CADBQL010000323.1 GCA_902796815.1 uncultured Coriobacteriaceae bacterium
AATGGAGGCATCATGAAAACCATCGAGGTCGTAGCAGCAATCATAAAGAAAGACGGCGCGGTGCTTGCGACCCAGCGCGGATACGGCGACTTCGCCGGCGGGTGGGAATTCCCTGGCGGCAAGGTCGAGCCTGGCGAAACTCCCGAGCAGGCGATTGTGCGCGAAATCGAGGAAGAACTCGGAGCGGCGATTGCCGTCGACCGCTTCGTCGTGACTGTCGAACACGACTATGAGACGTTCCACTTGACCATGCACTGCTTCCTGGCGCATGTCACAAAAGGCCGACTCGAGCTGCTTGAACACAGCGCAGCGCGATGGCTTTCACTCGATCATATCGACGAGGTCAACTGGCTCCCAGCGGATGTGGAGGTCGTCGAGGCCATCAAAGCACAGCGAATCCTTGAGTCCTGACGCGATAGCAAAAGCACACGATAGCGGAAGCGAGCTCGCCTGCGCAGTGAGTTTCGCCCCAGGGGCACGACTCACTCCAATGAGTCTTGCCCCAGGGGCATGACTCATCGCGTGGGCGAGCTTCGTCCCAATGAGCCTTGCCCCAGGGGCGCGACTCATCGCGCGGGCGGGTCCTATTCTAAGGGCACGACTCATCGGCCGCTCGTCCCACCGGGCAGGCTTCGTCTCGGGTATGAGTTTCGCCCCAGGGGCGCGACTCATCAACGCGCTCCCACTGCGCCGGTTTTCCGCAGATCGGGAGGTTCACACCGATTCGCGCCATCCGCCCGCTCCAGATCGGAGGGTCCGCATTGATTCGCGGCGTCGGCCTGCTTCAAATCGGAGGGTCCGCATTGATTCGCGGCGTCGGCTCGCCGCAGATCGGGGGGTCCGCATTGATTTGGCCATTTTTCATATGCTTGCTACGGCAAATCGGGGGTTTATCACTGAGCAACCCCCGATTTGCGACATAGCCAAAAGAAAAACACCAGGTCAGAGCTTTTCGCACTTCTAGCCAAAAGTACGTAACCCCCGATTTGCCGCGTGGACGGACGCGAAGCGGGCGAAATCGATGCACACCCTCCGATTTGCCGAGGTCGCCGCACCGAACATTTCACTCTCATTTGCAGGTGGTTTGTAATCCCTAACGCAGGTTCAAATGTATGACGTTTTGCGGAGGAAGGTGACACTTGCAAACGGCTTGTAATCCCTTGTGCAGGTTCGGAAAGCAAACCTGCACTAGGGATTACAAGCTATGTTCCCCATTTGCGCCGCTGCTGCTAGCGTTCCGGCCGCGATTCCCGGTCCTTTTATGAGAGAATCGTCCTGCAACAAAAAGACGGAATCGAGCATCGAAACACGAACCAACGTCATCCCGCGATCAAGCCAAGGTGCTAGCACGCTATGAAACTCTACCAACTCAAATGCCCCTCTTGCAACTCAACTTTAACGGTGGAGGAAGGGAGGAACCTGCTCTTTTGCCAATACTGCGGGACAAGGATCGCCCTCGATGACGGAGTCCAGCGCACCGAATACACCCTTAGAGACGAAGCCAAAATCAGAGAAGCTGAAGCATATGAGCGTGTGCGCATGAAAGAACTCGAACTCGAACAGGAGTGGCAGGCGAATAGGAAACGCTCGATGGGGATATGGTGGCGCATATGCCTTGCCGCAACGGTCGTCGGGGGCTTATCCTTTTTCGTTTTGTACGATGGGCTTCATATAAAGTATTTCGATGCGATAGGCGCTGGCGGATTGATAATAGGCGTGTACGGGTTCGTTTTCGGCGGAATCGGGTATTTCGTTTCGCTTATCACGCATAACTCCAAAAAGCGAAATCGGTGATGCAAGTCCGCTCTACCCCAGGACATGGGCTACTTGCCCACGAGCCGCATCCTGGGGCGCAGGCAACTTGTCCACAAGCCGAATCCCAGGAAACGGATTAACCTCGCTGCGAGGCGTACGGCCCATAATACCTCCTAGGTAGCGCAGCAACGTGGAAAGCTCGATTTGCAGCGCGGCTACCCCGCACGAACGGGCGACGGTCGCTGCAACCGTGTTCTCGGCTCGCGCCGCATAGCGCCCGTCGAGCACAATGTGCTTTCCATACTTTTTGGCAAAAGGAGTCAGGAGCGCCTCGACGATTCCCATCGCAAGACTTCCGAGCTCTGGCTTTCACATCCGAGCGCTGCCGCAAGGACGCACCCACTTTCATATCAGAATGCCGTTGCAGTGATCGATCTCGTGTTGAATCGCCTGGGCCACCCTACCCGAGCTCTCAATCGTACACTGGCGGAAGACCTCATCCTCATACACAACGACAATGCGTTCGTAACGCCTGGTAGGACGCACGCCCTCAAGCGATAGGCAGCCTTCTTCGGCCTCGTAGGGTCCATATGAATGCTCGATGCGTGGATTGCGCATCACGAGGATTCCGCCATCGTCATCGATAACCGCGATAATTCGTTTGCGCTCCCCTATCATATTGGCCGCCATGCCGACGCACGTGGCACGATGCGCTTCAAGCGTGTCGACTAAATCTTCCACAACCCGCGCATCAGACACATCGGCGCTCTCGCTCGGCTGACAGAGGAAGAACCGCTTCTTCATGATGGGTCGAATCATTCGCTGCTCCAAGCTGCTCGTAGGTCGAATCATCGCAAGTCTATCATCACTTTTTTGGAAATCCTAAAATTGAAAAAACGCTCGGACCTGCGACACGTGCATCTGCGGCACATGCGATGTCGGCAACCTCGAGCGCAGCCGTGCGGAGAAGCGTGATGGACGCATATTCCCAGATCGCGACAGCGCAGGATTGGCTCGCCCACGCACCCCTAACCCGCAGCCAAGCGAATAGGCGTCTGCATCATTTTTCGAACTCGTTGATGTGAAGGCTCGGACAACGCAGAAGGAGTATCCAGAGGGCGCATGAACAGCATGCGCAGATGAGCATGATGGCGCCAATGCCGAAGATATAATTCGGCCAACCAAACATG
>CADBQL010000324.1 GCA_902796815.1 uncultured Coriobacteriaceae bacterium
CCGCAACCGTTTGCAGATTGACGGTAACACTGCCGATGTGTGCGATCCTGGCGACCTCGCTGCCAAGTTCGCAGCATTTGGCTGGGATGCTTGCGAAGCGGATGGACACGATATCGCCGCCCTCATCGAGATATTTAATGCCGCCAAAGCTTGTCGGAATGGCAAACCGCATGTAATTGTGGCAAACACGATTAAGGGCAAGGGTGTTTCCTTCATGGAAAACCAGGCGAGCTGGCATGGTGTAGCCCCCAAGCCTGATGAGGCCGAGGCTGCCCTCAAGGAGCTCGGGTGCGATTTTGTCGGCTTCGAGAAGCCGGATTTGGCCCCTCTCGAGGTTACAAAGGAGGAATGGGCTGCATTTTGGCGTGTTCCACAGGCTCCGAAGTCGGGCGATTCTCAGCGTGAAAGCAGGCCAGCCCCTCAAATGGCCAGTCCCGAGGAAGCTGCGCAGAAGAAGGCCACGCGCGCCGCATATGGATTGACGCTTGCAGCGCTTGCTGACGAGGGCGTGCCTATCACGGCGGTGGATGCTGATCTTTCCGGTTCGACGACGACCGCGAAGTTTGCGGCCTCCAAGCCAGAGTATGCCAAGCGTTTCTTCAACGTGGGAATCGCGGAGCAAAACATGGTGGATGTAGCTGCGGGCCTCTCGCTTGCGGGCAACGTCGCGTTTACCGGCTCGTTTTCGGTGTTCGGCACAGGGCGTGCGTACGACCAGATCCGCAACACCGTGTGCTATTCAAATCTCAATGTCAAGATTGCGCCGTCCCATGCGGGTATTTCGGTCGGCCCTGACGGTGGAAGCCATCAAATGCTCGAAGATATCACGATTATGCGCGGAATTCCCAACATGCGCGTTCTCGTACCGGCTGATTATTCCGCTGCATCGGCGGCGATTCGCTTGGCGGCCAAGACGCCGGGACCCGTTTATATCCGCATGGGTCGCGCGGCGGTACCGTGCGTATACGCCGAAGGAGTCGAGCTCGAATTCGGTCGCGCATACGTGCTGAATGAAGGCACGGACGTTACCATCGTTGCCTGTGGCGTCGAGGTCGAACAGGCTCGCATTGCTGTGGAAATGCTCGCTGAACAGGGAATTTCTGCTGAGCTTCTAGATGCTTTCTCGGTCAAGCCCCTCGATGTTCAAACGGTTGCAGAATCGGCGTGCAAGACGGGTGCTGTCGTGACTGCTGAAGAACATAGCATTGTCGGCGGTCTTGGGTCTGCGGTTGCAGAAGCGCTTGCGGGATCGTGTCCGGTGCCCATCGAATTCGTGGGAATGCGTGATGTTTTTGGCAAGTCAGGTTCCTACGAAGAACTTTCAGCATATTTCCAGATGGACGCCACAGCGATTGTCGAAGCTGTGAAGAGGGTTATCGGCCGTAAGCAGGCGTGCTAGAATCGAACAGTCTCAGCAAACGACTATTCGAACGGAGCATTCTGTGACAGAAGCCACCAACCACGGGGCGCGTTCTGCGGAATTATCCATGGCTTTGCCTGTCCTCGAGCCTGAGGATATGCCTCAGCAGGGAGCACCTGTAATCTCGTTTGATCGGGTTTCAAAGGTCTATCCTGCTCAGCCTAACCGCCCTGCACTAGACAATATTTCACTGCAAATCTATCCCGGCGAATTTGTGTTCCTTGTGGGCCATTCGGGTTCGGGCAAATCAACGCTTGTGCGTTTGATTATCCGCGAGCTGCGTCCGACCTCGGGAACGATCACGATCGCTAACGAGGACCTGAACAGCATGCGCAACTGGCGCGTGCCGTACCTGCGCCGCAACATCGGATGCGTGTTCCAGGACTTCAAGCTGCTTCCCAACAAGACGGTCTTCGACAACGTCGCATTTGCGCTTGAGGTTATTGGCAAGAGCCGCTCGATCGTGCGCACGCAAGTGCCTGAAGTTTTGAGGCTCGTCGGTTTGCAGGACAAGCTTGACAAGATGCCCGACCAGCTCTCGGGCGGCGAAGCGCAGCGTGTCTCGATCGCGCGCGCCATCGTCAATCGGCCTCCGCTGCTCGTGTGCGACGAGCCTACGGGCAACCTTGATCCGCAGACGTCGCGCGGCATCATGGATTTGCTCGAGCGTATCAACCGCACGGGCACGACGGTGCTCGTAGCAACGCATGATCGCGAGATGGTCGACAACATGCGTCGTCGCGTTATTGCTTTGGAACGCGGTCACCTGACGCGCGACCAGCAGAGGGGGGTGTACGGTTTCGATGTCTAGCCTCGTCTATTTCCTCAAGCAATCTATCCAAGGCTTTGCACGCAACCTCTCCACGACACTCGGTTCGATTATTACGATATTCCTTTCGCTATTCATCATCGGGTTGTTCTTGGTGGGTGCTCTGGTTATCGACAATATCGTCAAGTCTGTCGAGAATGAGGTTTCCATCACGGCTTACGTGAAGGACGGCGCAAAGGAAAAAGATCTCGAAAAGGTTCAAGAGTTCATCAAAGGCCTCGACGGCGTTTCCTCGGTTTCGTTTACGACCAAAGACGAAGCGCTCGAAGAGTTCCGGAACATGTCCTCGAATGCCGACATCGTCGAAGAGCTCGGCGGCAATCCGCTGCCCGCTTCTATCAATATCGAGTTGTCGAATCCGCAGCAGGTTCAGGAAGTTGCTACCGAGATTCAGAATAGCAAGCTATTCGCCAAGGTGGCTGACGATAAGGATCCGGCCAAGTCGCTCAAATACGGACAACGCACCGTTGAGCGTCTGTTCCAGGTAACCAATTATCTCCGCTATGGCGGCATTGTGCTCATCGGCTTGCTGGTGTTCATTGCGCTCGTGTTCATCAACAACACGATTCGCCTGGCCATTATGGCGCGGCGTAAGGAAATCGCCATCATGCGCCTCGTTGGTGCGAGCAACGGTTTCATACGTGGGCCGTTCTTGATGGAAGGCGCGCTGCATGCCATCATCGGTGCTGCGCTTGCCATCGGCTGTATTGAGCTTGTCCGTCGCTTCGCGCTTCCGCAGCTTCAATCATCGCTTGCTTTCTTGCCGATTGGCGTCGAGTCCCGCATGTTCATCATAATCTACTTGGTTTTGCTTGCTGCGGGTCTTGTAATCGGCCTCATCGGCTCGGCGTTTGCGATGCGCCGCTATCTGAAGGTCTAGCCGGGCAGGTGTAAATAAGCCTATGGCCAGCCGTGGAAACACGAGTAGAGCAGTTGCGCGTACGCGAAAGATTCGTGCGCGCAACTTTCGTTTGATGCGGGTTTTTGGGTTCATCATTTGCTTATGCCTATCATTTGCCCTCGGGTTCATCGTGCGCGATCACCCCAATTTCCTGGCGCGGCTTGGTTTTCCGGAATCCATGACGGGAATCCAGAAGGTCAACGCTACCGATACGGCTGCATCGACCAACGATGTATACGAATTGCTTTCGGCTCGTGTTGCTGAAGTCGAACAGCTCCTTGCTCGAGATAGCCTCGATTCCTACGATCTCGATCCTGCTACGGTGAGCGTGCTTGATGCGCTTGCCGAAGCCTCGAACGATCCTTTTATGCGCTACTACTCGCGCGATCGCTTCAATTCGCTTGTGAATACTCAAAGCGAGGGGTACGGAGGGATAGGCGTATTGTTCTCGGAATATAACGGGCAAGCGTATGCAGTTGACGTATTCGAGGGATCGCAAGCTCAGCTCAACGATGTGCAGGAGGGCGATTTCGTCGTGTCTGTCGATGGCGATAGGTCGCAGACGTGGTCCAGGAGCGAAGTGGCAGCCAAGCTGAATCAGAAAAACGGTTCGAATGTGGTTGTGACCTGGCGTCGCCCCGAATCGCTCGAGGCTGATGGCGGAACAGAATTCACAACTACGCTGGCCTGCAAGGAAATGGACGAACCGAACGTTACGAACAGCTATAACAAATCGCGCAAGGTTGGCTATATTAGGGTCAAGCAATTAACGCAGAATGCAGCGCCCCTCGCGGAGAAGGCCATAACGGATTTGCTGGAACAAGGTGCTCGTGCATTCGTCCTTGACTTACGTGACAATCCTGGCGGTTACCTGACGCAGGCCGTCGATCTTGCGAGCTTGTTCATGAGCAGTGGAACGGTCGTCGAAGTGCAGACGCGCGATGGCGTTTCCGCCAAATCAGCGTCGGGTCGCCCTGCAACCGACGCTCCGCTTGTCGTGCTCGTGAACAAGGATAGCGCTGCGGCTGCCGAGGTCGTGGCTGCTGCGCTCAAGGAAAGCCAGCGTGCGAATGCCATCGTGGGCGAAACGACCCTTGGAAAAGGATCGGTACAGGTCAATTCTGAGCTTTCGTTTGGAGGTGCGCTGCGCTATACGGCGGCGTACTACCTTACACCCGAGGGGCACGCCATCGACAAGGCAGGCGTTTCGCCTACCGTACCGCTCGATGCAACCGATAAAGCGCAGCGGGATTATGCAATCGAGCTTGCTGGTTCGCTCGTCGTGCCAGACTAGCGCTCGTCTCTTTCGGTAGCGTCTTCAGCCGACGGGCCCGTGTGCTGCGGGCTGGACTCAAAGGGCGGTGAGCGCTAGTTCCCATTGGTTTTTCGTCATGCATGGAACGGAGAGCATACATGTCGCGTTCGCGAACGAATACGCGCGGAAAAGCGCACGAATACCCGCGCGGGGTCGTATCGGTGACTCGCGGCGGTTATGGTTTCGTGCAGACGGCCGAAGGGGAATTCTTCATTCCCGCGTCAGACATGAACGGAGCATTCGATGGCGACCTCGTGGAGGTTTCGCCTGCCCGGCAAGAGCGTTCCCGCAAGGCGCTCGCACAGGCTGCTTCTTCGTCGAAGCGGCGTGAAGCACGTATCAAGCGCGTTATCGAGCGCGCGCATGCTGAGCTCGTGGGCCGCTACGAAGTTGCAGAGCCATTTGGCGTTGTCGTGCCTGAAGATCCGCGTATCCCATACGATATTTTCACGATGCGTTCTGATTCGCTTGACGTACCCGATGGGGCGATCGTGAGAGCTGCGATGATGACGTATCCGAGCCGTAAGGAAGCGGCGACCGGTACGATTGTTGAGGTGCTCGGCGATAGCGACGACGAGCGTGTGCCAATTGACTTGATTGTGGCTCGCCACAAGTTCGAGACGGCGTTTTCGGCGGGAGCATTGCAGGAAGCTGGAGAGGCTCGCGTCGATGTGGATGATGCGCTCTCGGATGGATATCGTGATCTGCGCGAACGCTTTGTGTTTACGATTGATCCAGCCGATGCGAAGGACTTCGACGACGCGGTGTCGCTTGAGCCGGTAGAGGGAAAGGGTGCCGCGCGCTGGCGGATTGGCGTTCACATCGCCGACGTCTCGCGCTATGCGCCGTGGGGAAGTGCTGTCGATTTGGACGCGCGCCGGCGAGCTACAAGCGTGTACTTGGTCGATCGTGTAATCCCGATGCTTCCAGAAGGGCTTTCGAACGACGTGTGCTCATTGCGTCCCGATGAGGAGCGGCTCACGATGACCGTAGACATGCTCGTCGACAGAGCTGGAGTCGTGGTCGGGAGGGATGTGTATCCGGCGGTTATTCGCTCGGATGCGCGGCTCACCTATGAGCAGGCGCAAGCATATATTGATGAGCAAGGGGTCATGCATGAGCAGGGGGTCAGACCCTCCGCTCATTCAGATGAGCTTGCGTGGCGCATCTGCGAGCTTTCGCGTATCGCGAAACAGCGCGCGCGGCTGCGCGCAAAGGCAGGCGGCGTAGACTTCGACACGGTTGAGGCGAAGGTGCGCCTCGACGAGCGCGGAGTGCCGATTAACATCGAGCTGCGTAAGCGAACCGATGCTACCCAGCTTATCGAGGAGGCTATGATTGCAGCAAACGAGGCGGTCGCGCGCTATTTGCGCGATGCAGGTTTTCCGTGCGTATATCGCGTGCACGAAAAGCCATCGCGCGAAAGCCTTGCGGGCCTCGTGCTGGTTTTGCAAGAATTCCCGTGGTTCAAAAGCATCGATGCGGATGCCTTCGTGGCCGGCAATCCTCATGTCGTAGCGAGCGTGCTTGCCGCATGCGAGGGACGTAGCGAGGCAGCGCTCGTGACCACGCTTGTGCTGCGTTCGATGAAGCGAGCGCTCTACGACGTCGAACTTGATGGGCATTATGCGCTCGCAAGCGAAGCGTATGCACATTTCACTTCGCCCATCAGGCGCTATCCCGATTTGGTCGTACATAGGATGCTCAAGGCGGCGCTGTTTGGACGTCCTCAGAGATTCGATCAGGAGGTGAGCAATCTCGCTTGGATTGCCGAGCACTCCTCCGAAATGGAACGTGTGGCCGAGCGCGCTGCGCGAGAATCGCAGGAAGTAAAGATCATCGAGCATATGGAAACGTGCGTCGGTCAGACGTTTTCGGGAATGATTGCAGGCGTGGCGACCTATGGCTTGTTCGTTCGATTGGAAAACACCGCCGAAGGCATGATCGAGACGGCTGACTTGGGGCGAGAGTATTTCGCCCTCGATCCGGTGCGGCACACGCTGACAGGATCCGACACAGGTAAAGAATACCGACTTGGCAAGCATGTGGCTGTACGTCTCGTCGAGGCCGACCGCCGTACACGTACGCTGCGTTTTAGGTTGGCATGATATCGCACAAGCAAGGTAGTGAATGGCGTGATGGAAGCCAGGCCGATTCGCAGATAGATTACCATTCACAGAGGTCTGTGCGTCCCGCAAAACCCCAGGTGAGAACGCGCATCGGCTTGTCCTAGTAGCTTTAGAATTAATAAGTTTGTGCCTGCGGAATCGCCGATGTAGCGTCCTCATCTGTGGTTTTGCTTCGGTGTCCCGCTGACGTAGTGGACTGACATAGGTGGCGGATGGAGGGCTGCCATGTGAGTGTGAAATCTGCTGGCAATGGTACAATATCCCAGGTATGAACGCGTTTTGCGTTTGCGTTACGAGGAGGTTGCATTGAAGCATCCCGCGATTGCAGGTGCGCTGTTCGGGTTCGTGCTCGCCATGATATGCGTGGCCTTGCTCGTCGCGCGTCCTCCGTTTGTTCAGCCTTTGCTACAGGTGGTGGGTATCGAGCAGGCTGATACGGTTGATGTTGAAGCGAGCTTCGAGGAAGCAGGCGTCAAGGAAGAAAGCTCTGAAGAAGCGGACGCTAAGGAAGAGAGCTCCAAGCCATCCGCAGATGAGCGCGATGCGTTTTCCGACGTGAGCGATGTGCTGCTTACGAAGAAGGAGCAAGCGCAGGCCGATCGCGAGCGGCTTGAGCGCACTCGCACGCCGCGCATTGCCCGTATAGGTAGCGTCGACTTACGAAGCCCGATTTTGCCAGCAAACCTCACAGGCGTGCTCTTTCACCAAGCATCGTATAATTACGCGCTTGTGCTCGAAACTAAATTGCCCGAGGCCGATTACGAAAAGGCTGCAAACGCGCACAAGATTCGAGTCAACACCAAACAAACAGAGGGGGAGTGGCTTGATGCTGATGCTCTCCATGTTTGGCGCGTTGGCGACGTAACTCCGATGGATACCTCGATTGATGTCGGTGCGCTGCCCGGCTCCATTGTGCGCTCTCCCGTGACGGGCACGGTCGTGCTGGTGAAGAATTACAAACTCTATGACCAGATTGACGATATCGAAATCCACATCCAGCCCGACGGTCATCCCGAACTCGATTGCGTGCTTCTGCATACGAAGGATCCACTTATTGCAGCAGGTGATACCGTTGAGGCAGGTATTACCGAGATCAGCCACGTGCGTGATATCGAGAAGGACCTCTACGATGTGCAGCTGACGTATTTCACGCCCGAAGGTGTCGGTGGTAATCACACTCACGTGCAGGTTAACGATGCGACCGATAAGAACTATCGGAAGGAAAAGCTCAAAGGCGCATTCAAGGTCAAGTGACGTTGGGGTCTGAATCGATGCTCTGCACAAGTTAACGCATGCGGACTGGCGGTGTACAGTTACGCCGGCCCGCGTCCTCGCCACGAATCCGGGGGTTCGGCCAGGTCGGCCTGCGCCGCTGCGGCGGATCGGGGGTTCGGCCAGGTCTCGGCTGCGGCAAATCGGAGGGTTCGCATTGATTTGGACGTAGCCATAGTTGCAAATCCGGGGGTTCGCATTGATTTCGAGTTTTTCAGGTCCCCTGCTGCGGCAAATCAGGGGGTACTCACTGAACAACCCCCGATTTGCAGTATGGTGAAAATAGAAACACCAGGTCAGCGCAATGAGAGGCTTTTTGGAAAAGTGCGAACCCTCCGATTTGCGGCGGCGGGAGCGCTAAAAACCCCGAAATCAATGCGAACCCCCGGATTTGCCGCGCCGTCGAACTCCGAGTCGATGCGAACCCCCGGATTCGTAGCGACGGGACGTCCGAATCGATGCGGCGACGCCGCGGCAGCCCGGCGGCCCGATGGCCCGGCTCCCGATGCCGCGACGCCGCAACGCCGCGATGGCCAGGCGGCCCAGCGGCCCGATGCCGCGGCGTCCCGGATTCCGGTGTCGCGACGCCGCGGCGGCCAAGCGGCCTGGCGGCCCGGCTCCCGATGCCGCGACGCGACGATGGTCCGTTGGCAATGCCTCTACGCATTTTTCGCATGGCGATTGACCGCGCGGCTGCACTCGCCCTATAATCGGGGTCGTCCTTTGAAAAGGTGGAGCCGCATGCTTCCCGCGTTTGGGGGCGACTGGTTTCGACATGGTGGGTCTGAGGTGAGGAGCAGGTCGTGGTCTCCTTTCCACGTTAAACAGGGGTACTGTCAAAATTAATTGGCAA
>CADBQL010000325.1 GCA_902796815.1 uncultured Coriobacteriaceae bacterium
CCAAGCGACGTCTCGCGCTCGACGATCGTGACCTGGAAGCCCGCATCGGCGATGTCGAGAGCCGTCTGCATGCCCGCGATGCCGCCGCCGATAACGAGGGCTTTTTTATGGACGGGTATCTCAGTGGAGTGCAGCGGTTGCAGGCGCGCAACCTTGGCAACGGCCATTTTCACGAGGTCCTTGGCCTTTTCGGTCGCGACTTCGCGGTCCTTGTGGACCCACGAGCACTGCTCGCGCAAGTTGGCGACCTCGAGCATGTAGGGGTTCACCGGAGTATCAGCAAGAAGCTTTCGCCAGGTAGGCTCGTGCATGCGCGGCGAGCAAGCGCCGACGACCACGCGGTCGATGCCTTTCTCGATGATGGCGTTTCGCACGCCTTCTTGGCCCGGATCCGAGCACGTGTACTTGTTCGTCTCGACGTGAACGACGTCGGGAAGCGAGCGCGCCATCTCGGCGACGGCCTCGACATCAACCGTTCCGGCGATGTTGCTACCGCAATAGCAGATGAAAACACCGATTCTGCTCATCGCTTATGCCTCCTTTCCTGCTTCGGCACCGGACGCGTCAGCAACTTGTTGGGCAGGCGCGCTACCCTCAGCAACTCCAGAGGCCTCTGCAGCCACCTGCTTGGCCGCCTCAGCAGCCTTTGCGGCTTTCTTGGCCGCGATTTTAGCGGCGATTTCGGCTTTCTTGCGCTCCTCTTCCTTACGCTCGGCAATTTCGGCTTCTTCGAGCTCGAGCGCATCGAGCTCACGCTGCAGCAGCAAGCGCTCTGCCGGATGGAAATGCAAACCAACGCCCACTTCGCGCGCAGCCGCGCCGAAAGCGAGGCCGATAAGCTCGGTGAAGTAGAAGCACGGGATATCGAACGGCTCCTTGCCAGCAGCGACGCGTGCCTTGTTAATTTCTGCCTCGCGCATGTCGAGGTTGAGCATGCAAAGAGGACATGACGTGACGATGCAGTCAGCGCCGTTGGCCTGCGCGTTTTGGAAAATTCGCTCAATCATGGGCTTGGCTTGCACAGGTACTGCCATCTGCTGGGCGGCGCCGCAGCATTCTGTCTTGAAAGCCCAGTCCACTGGTTCAGCGCCGATGAGCGCCATCAGCTCGTCCATGCTCTGCGGATCTTCCGGGTCATCGAACTCGCACACGGACTCGGGACGCACCATCGCACAGCCGTAATAGCATGCTACCTTGAGACAGCGCAGCTTGCGTATGACGTTAGCCTCGATTGCCTCGCGCACATCGGGCGCGGCAAATGCTTCGAGTAGGCTCACGACGTTTGCCTTCGCCTCGTAGGGCATGTCGATGAGTGTGCGAAGCTCCTCGAGGTTTTCCTCGCTCTCGCGCGCATACGTAAGCGACGTGCGCAGCGAGCGGTAGCAACCCGCACATGACGCCATGACGTCGAGGCCCGGCAGAGCGCGCTCGGCAATTGCCAGGCTGCGTGCAGGCAGAGCCACAGCGAGTTCGGGGCTCGTAAGCGCTGCGGCAGAAGTGCCGCAGCAATTCCAGTCGGGAATCTCGACCATCGAAAAGCCGATTTTCTCGGCTACATAGTCGGTCGCAATCGTGAACGACTTGCCGGTGGTGTTAGCCGAGCACCCTGGGAAGTAAGCGTACTTCATCATGTTACGCCTCACCATCCTCGCTCGTGGCGGACGCGGTTACGCCCGCACGCCGGGCGGCGTCGGCCGCCTGCGCACGGTCGACGAGAGCGGCCACCTCGGCGCGCCCCCTCGTGTTGTGGATAGCCACGCCGACCATCTTGCGCTTGAGCATGCGCGTCGCATTGCCCATGTCCTGCATTAGGTGGCCTGACTTGATATTGTAGGCTGCAGCCAGATACTGCTCGTTCGAAACGCCATGCGCGCGCACGTTGGCGATGAATTCCTCATCGAAAATGTCGGCTTCGGGCACGGGCCGCTTTCCAGCATGCTTGGACGCCAAGCGCACGGCACGCATCGTCGAGCAAATGTCGACGTTTTGCGGGCAGCGGCTCGAACACACGTC
>CADBQL010000326.1 GCA_902796815.1 uncultured Coriobacteriaceae bacterium
GCATCTGCCGGTCGGCTACACCGAAGACGTGTTCTCAGCGCTCGATATCCAAGATGACCTGCAGACTTTGTACACGTCTGGCACCGTGTTCCATGCGTTTTTGGGCGAAAAGCTGCCCGATTGGAAGGCCGCTGCCGCGCTCGTGCGCAAAATCGCCGAGAACTACAAGCTTCCGTACTACACGATGTCGCCGACGTACTCGGTGTGCAAGGACCATGGCTATCTGACCGGTGAACAGTTCACCTGTCCGCACTGCGGTGAGAAAACCGAGGTTTATAGCCGCATCACCGGTTATTACCGTCCCGTTCAGAATTGGAATGACGGAAAAGCCCAGGAGTACAAGGATCGCCGTGTGTACGATATCGGCCGCTCGAAGCTCACGCACGTAGGCCCTAATCCGGCGCCGATCGACGATGTCATCTGGGAGGCGACGCAAGAGCGTGGCTGCTGCGAGCCGGCTGCGCCGCTGATGCGCGCGGAAGGAACGGTTGAAAGCGCTGACGAGACCGCCCTGGATAATGCCCAGGCGCTTCTTTTCAAGACGAAGACGTGTCCGAACTGCAAGGCCGCCACTGCGCTGCTCGACCAAGCTGGCGTGGAGTATATCGCGCTCGATGCCGACGAGAATCGCGAGCTTGTTGCCCAGTACAAGATTATGCAGGCGCCTTCGCTTGTAGCTCTTGACGGTGCTGAGCCCGAAGTCTTCCGCGGCCTTTCGAGCATCAAGGGTTGGGTCACGCGCTAGCGAAACGCAACAACGAGAGATCACGCGCCCTTCGGACGATTCGCGTTCGAGGGGCGCGACTCATTTTGGTAGCTCGAATCGTAACCGTTGGTTTACCATAAGGCCATGGACAGAGCAGGGTTTGGCATAGCATGCGCGATCGTGGGGGCCGCCTTATGGGGGTTTTCGGGTGCGTGCATGCAATACCTATTCGAGCATTCCCAAGCGACGTCGCTGTTCATAACTGGAGTGCGCATGCTCGGAGCAGGAATCCTGTTCCTCACAGTGCTTGTCGTACGCAAGCGGGAGCTCATCAAAAACATGCTTACAGACCGCGAGTCAGTGGTACAGCTCTGCGTGTTTGGAAGCCTCGGGCTGTTTTTGTGTCAGGTCACCTATGTCGTCACGATTGGATACACCAATGCAGGCACGGCGACGGTTCTCCAAGGGCTCAACATAGTGTTCGTACTCGTGGCGCCCTGCGTACTCGCTCGGCGGCTACCCGGCTTGCGCGATTTGACGAGCGTCGCTTTGGCTTTTGCGGCAATCGTGGCCGTTGCGACGAAAGGCGATTTGGGAGTTCTCAACATCCCGATTGAGGGTTTGGCTTGGGGAATCTTCAACGCAGCATCCGTTGCGTTCTATATCATGTACCCCAAGCGTCTGTTCGCAAAATGGGGGAGCCTGCCGGTTACGGGTCTCGGCATGTTCGTCGGCGGCATAGCGGTCTGGATCGTGATAGGCGCGGTATCGGCGTTGCATGTGTTGAGCGGCGGGGCGATGGGGGAGGTCTTCACGGTGCCTGTGCTCGACGCGTCGTGCATGCTTGTGCTCACGATTGTCGTCGTGCTCGGTACGTTTGCCGCTTTCGGACTCTACCTGCATGGCGTGTCAATCGCCGGGTCCATGGCGGGAAGCCTTCTTGGAGCTATCGAACCGGTTAGCGCGACGATTTTTTCTGCATTATGGCTCGGTACGTTTTTCGCCTGGGCCGATTGGCTCGGACTCGCGCTCATGGTCGCGACGATTGTCCTGGTAGGTACGCGTAATATGTCATATCTGAAACGTTGACCAAAACGCTTAATGACAAAAATCCCCGACTTTATGTCATATACTGTGAGCGTACTGAAATTACGGCTGATTGAAAGGAGCACCACATGGCAGACAAGAAGAAGATGCATGAGTTTTTGGCAGAGTGCGGCGTGTTTTATTTCGGCACGGTTGATGGCGAAAAGCCGGTGCTGCGTCCGCTCGGCTTCCAGATGCTGCATGATGGCGAGCTGTATCTGGGCATCGGAACGCACAAGGCTGTATATGCTCAGATAAAGGCCAACCCCAACGTTAACATTTGCGGCACGAAGCCCGATGGATCGAGCTGGATTCGCATTGAGGGCAAGGTCGTCTTCGACGACGATCCGGCGCTCGTGGATGCGGCGTTCGAGGCGATGCCGCAGCTCAAACCGTTGTACGAGTCCAACGGCTGGACCATGGGCATCCTGCACCTCGGCGAGGGCAAGGTGACCTATTTCGAGAACCTCATGGTGCCCGTCGCAACCGAGGAGTGGTAGCGAAAAAGCCCAAGGGGCATCGTCTACCCGGCCGGCCTGCCCATCAGGGCGGGCCGTCTTCGCATGAGCGCGAGATTGCACTTTTCGTCCCGCGCTTTGTGCCCTGCGCTTTGCCCCGTTTCAAGATCAAGACAATTGAAAGGCGTATGCATTTATGGCGGAAGTAACGCGCGAACAAAGATTTCACGGTACTGTTGCCCTGATGGTGCTGCATTTGCGCCGTCTTGCGAAATCCAAC
>CADBQL010000327.1 GCA_902796815.1 uncultured Coriobacteriaceae bacterium
CCGATGCGGAGAAATACCTCACCGGCTCTGACATGGTCGTCGTCGACGGCGTCGTCAAGCAGAAGGCCGACGAGATCGTAGCGGGCAAGACCACGAATTACGACAAGGCCCGCGCCATCTACGATTGGGTCTTCGACAACATGGTTCGCGACAACGAAGTCAAGGGCTGCGGCCAGGGCGACGTCTGCCAGTTGCTCGACACGAAGGCGGGCAAGTGCACCGATATCAACTCCACGTTCGTGGGCCTGTGCCGCGCAGCGGGCGTGCCGGCGCGCGAGGTGTTCGGCATCCGCATCAACGCCGATGACATCACGACCAATCAGCACTGCTGGGCATCGTTCTACATTCCCGGAACCGGCTGGTATGCAGCCGATCCGGCCGATGTCCTGAAGGCCGTCCTCACCAACGAGTGGGAAAAGGATTCCGCAGAAGCCCAGGAGAGCAAGGAATACTACTGGGGCAATTGCGACGAGAAGCGCTGCCAGCTTACCGAGGGCCGCGATCTCACGCTTTCGCCCAAGCAGGATGGCGAGAAGCTGAACATGTTCGGCTACCCGTACGCTGAGGTCAACGGCAAGGCGATTGATTACTACGACACCAAGGACTTCCGTTATACCTATGCGTTCAAGGAAGGCGCTGTTGCTCCGAAGTCGCAGAAGGGCACCGTGACGAACACCGTTGATATGTCCTCCTACGAGAAGGGCAAGGTTGTCAAGGTTTGGCTGCCCGTTCCGCAGACGATGCGCTATCAGACGATCGAGAAAGTCGACTTCAAGGCCGATACCGCCTCCAAAGCCGAGATTACGACCGATGAGCTGGGCAACCAGATGCTCTATCTCGAGTGGGATGCGAATGCCGAACCTGCCGATCGCAAGGCGACGCTGAGCTTCCACGCGATTCGCAACGAGATCTTGGCACCGGCCAAGGTTCGCGAAGAGGGTGTCATGCCCGAGGAAATCAACAAGTACCTGGAAGGCTCCAAGATGGTCGCAATCGATGACGGCAACGTGAAGGCGACTGCCGAGGAGATCACGAAGGGCGCAGAGACCAACTATGACAAGGCTCGCGCCATCTACGACTGGGTCTACGAGAACATGAACCGCGACAACGAGGTCACCGGCTGCGGCCAGGGCGACATCTGCAAGCTGCTCGACACGAAAGCTGGCAAGTGCACCGACATCAACTCGGTATTCGTGGGCCTGTGCCGTGCAAGCGGCATTCCAGCTCGCGAGGTGTTCGGTATCCGCATGAATGATGCCGACATCACCGGCAACCAGCACTGCTGGTGCGCGTTCTACCTGCCCGGCACTGGTTGGTTCTCCGCCGATCCGGCCGACGTTTTGAAGGCCGTTCTTAACGACAAGCTCGACAAGACGAGTGAAGAGGCCCTCGAAAAGAAGGAATACTACTGGGGCAACTGCGACGAGAAGCGCGTTCAGCTGAGTGAAGGCCGCGACCTCACGCTTTCACCCGCACAAGATGGCGAGCCGCTGAACATGTTCGGCTACCCGTACGCCGAGGTTGACGGCAAGGCGATTGACTACTACGCACCCGACAAGTTCGTATACGCCTACGCCTTCGAGGAAGACGCGAAGTAAACGACAGCGTACATCGCTTACAACGTCCCTTCCTTCCCCTCTGTATGGGCCGGTCCAGACGGATCGGCCCATCATGCGTGAATGAGCTATGGCTCTGGGCTACACGATTTGATAGGATGCTCACATGGATTATCTAGCGACGTTTCTCGAAGGCATTGTCACGTTCGTGTCTCCATGCTTGCTTCCCATGCTGCCGCTCTACCTTGCGTATTTTGCAGGTGATGCGAACGCGGCAGTGGGAGAGGGCATGACCGAGGCTGAGCGAACCCGGCGCATGCTCGTTCGTTTGTTTGGGTTTATCTTGGGCTTTACGCTCGTGTTCGTTGCGCTCGGAGCGCTCGCCGGTACGTTCGGGCGGTTTCTCGTTCAATATGGCTCCGCCCTCAACATTGTCTGCGGCATCATCGTGATTGTGTTTGGCTTACAGTATGCTGGCATTATTCATATTCCGTTTTTGGAAAAGACGCTCAAGCCTCAATCGAATGTGAAACCGCAGACGTTTTTCGCATCGATGCTGTTCGGTATCGTATTTTCGGTTGGATGGACCCCGTGCGTTGGTGTGTTCCTGGGTTCAGCGCTTGCGATGGCTGCAGTGGCGGCTTCGGCAATGAAAGGCGTGCTGCTGCTTCTGTGCTACTCGCTTGGTCTTGCGATTCCGTTTGCGATCAGCGCGGTTGCAATCGACAAGGTCGCTGGAGCCTTCACGGCAATAAAGAAGAACTACAAGACGATCAACCTCGTTTGCGGCTTGCTTCTCGTTGCCATGGGCGTGCTGATAGCGACGGGACTGATGCAGTCA
>CADBQL010000328.1 GCA_902796815.1 uncultured Coriobacteriaceae bacterium
CTACCACCCCCTCATGTTCTTGCCGTAGATGAAGATGAAAAACGGCACGCCGAGCACGGAGGTGAGTAGACCTATCGGGATTTCGGTGGAGTAGAGCATGCGTGCGAAATCGTCGACGACGAGCAAAAACACCGCGCCGACGGCGAGCGTCGTCGGCAACAACAAGCGGTAGTTGGGGCCTACGATAGCGCGCGCTAAATGGGGCACGACCAGCCCTATCCAGCCGATGATGCCTGCTACGGCCACCGAACACGATGCAAGCAACGTGGCGGCGAATATGACGATAAGACGCGTTCGCGACGTGTTGATGCCGAGACTTCGGGCTTCCTCTTCGCCGAACGAGAGCACATTGAGCTTCCACCGCTGCGACATGAGCAGCGCAAATCCTGCGAGCATCGGGATGAGCACGACGAGCAGGTCCGCAAGGGTCACGCCCGCAAAGCTGCCCATGAGCCAAAACGTGATTTGCGGCAGCTTGTCATCGGAATCTGCGACGAGCTTGATAATCGACGTTCCAGACTGGAAAAGCGTGCCGACCAGAATGCCCCCGAGAATGAGGCCAAGCATCGCGTCGCCCCGAATTGCCCGGTTGAGACCCACGACGCATCCGACAGCCACCATGCCTCCGGCAAATGCTAACAGTTGGATGAGCGCATTGGGGAAATTGAGCAGCATCGCGAGGCATGCCCCGAAGCTCGCACCCGCCGACGCGCCGAGTAAGTCGGGCGAAACGAGCGGGTTTTTGAACATGCCCTGGTAGCTTGCACCAGCCATCGAAAGCGCGCCACCTACGAGGAGCACAACCACAATGCGTGGCAGGCGGATGTGGAACAAGGCAGCGTCAAGGCTTTCGTCCGAGGCTACGTAAGCAGGATTGAAAAAGTCCATATGCTCCCAATCCCACGCGCAGCCCGCATTCAAGTTCAGGAAGAACGCAGTGATACCTTCGCCTGTCGCCTTTGCGATGGCGGCAATATCATTCGAGTAGCGGCCGAGGCAATACGACACCGCAAATGCCAGAAGCACTGCAAGAGCAATGAGAATCTTCTTGGAAGCCGGTAGGCGCAAGTCGAACAGAGCTGCTGCTGCATGTATCGTTTCAGCCGATTCAAACTCCTCATGTTCGAACAGATGAGACATCCTGCGCCCGCTCTTTTTTCAATTCGTACCATTTCGTCATAATTAGTCTCAAACAAGACTAATAAAAATTGCAATCCATCCGTTCTGTACAGTATCGTTTGGATTGCATTATCTCTTTGATAGTCTAACCACATATGTATCTAATTTCAATACTATATAATTTTCATCTGGGGAAATAAAAACTGAATGGTATGAAACGTGACGAAAGATGATTTATGCATGTTGATATATCCATTGATGGCCAATAAGAAATCACCCTCTCCGCAAGAGCCAATACTTACAGAGAGGGTGATTCGATGAGTAACGCCCCCGAATGAGTTTCGCCCCTGGGGCGCGACTCATCGCGGGATGGCAACCTGGTCGCCGAATGAGCTTCGCCCCTGGGGCGCGACTCATTCGGGTTTTTCGAGATAAAGCATGCTCAAAGCTTCGCCAAAGAACTGACCAGCACCGTTATGGATGGCAAAGCGGGTCTTTTCGGGATCTGCAACTACGCTACCGGCGAGCATGTCCACGCCGAAATCGAAAAGCGTTGGAGACATGACCACGCTCGGACCGACCATAACCACGTGCGCGTTTTTAGCAAGCTCGAGCAGACGTGGCGCGGTTTTGTTGATCAACGTCACGCCGGTATAAAAAACCAAATCCGCGTCGGGAATAACGTATTCGCAGGCGGGATCGGGTGTGTCGAGTGCATCGCGCACCCTCCGCTCGAGAATGGTCAGATGCGCACCGCGTTCCACGAGTCGTTCGGGATGAGGGAAATGCCCAACCATCACGACGTTTTTTCCATCCATCTGGTCCGCGTGAAGCTCAAATGCATCCATCTTGCGGCGTGTACCATCGGGCAGCTCAATCGGCTCGTCATAGCGCGCCCCGAGGGGATCGAGCTTGTCGCGCTGCGCGTACCAGGCGTTGAGCGCCGCGATGCCAAGCGTCGCTTCCTCAAAACACCAAGACTTGGCCAACTGGGCCACTTCACGCAGCTCGCGCCCGCGCAAATCGCCTTTGTACATACGCTTTTGGCCACCGCTCGCCGTCCAGGCAACGCCCATACCGCTATCGGCCTCAACATATGACCAATGTGTTCCGAGGCAATAGCCACGTACGGCAATCCCCTCAGGGATACCGTCGATTAGCCGGTTGTAAACCGCCCACGGCCCCTGGCACCCTTCAGTGCCCGCAAACTCAATTGGCTCGTATGCGGCCGACGCCTTTGCGCCGTCGAATTCCATTCGCGCCATTTCGAAACTCCTTGCCTCGTTTCAGAATATACTGGTTTGCATAGTAACACAGATTCGAAGCTTATGAGTCACACCCCTGGGGCAAAACTCATTCTGGAGCAACGCCCTCCAACGGAGAGCTTCGAAACGGGATGAGGTTTTCCCTGGATGAGTCACGCCCCTGGGGCGAGACTCATTCAGGTGAGACTCATCCCGGGGGCGTGCGAAAAACGCATTATGGCAGATAATTCACTACTACGAATGAACGACCACGACATCGTTGGGTTGGATGATGCCGTACAGAGATTCGGCGTCACTATACGACAAGTTGACGCAACCATGGCTGCCATAGCCCTCGGCATACATGCTGCCCCCGAAGCCAGGCTGCCAGGTAGCATCGTGGAAACCGACCGCATTGCCCTCGAACGGCATCCAATACTCAACTTCAGTCTCGTATTCCTTCTTTCCGCTCGGTGTGTAGCCAATCAGGGTCGAAGGACTCTCCTTCGCGATGACGTACCACACGCCTTGAGGCGTGGCATGCCCTTCGTCGGGCGCGCCCGTAATGCAATCAGCCTCCCAGATGATGCTTCCATCGTCACCGTAGAAACGCACATGCTGCTCGGAGACATCGACATCGACATAGCGGTTGCCCTAGTCGCGTTCGCCACGCCCTGCATACACATTGGCTGAGTCGATGCAGGGAATCTCTATATCGGACTCGCCACCCGCCTTGATTGCCTCCATAACCTGCGTACGAAGCGACTCCTGGTCAACCTGCCAGCCGTATGAACCACCGCTCACCCAGATGGCCTTTCCATCTGCTCGCGTATAGTTGCGCTCCATGCCGATGGTGTCGTAGCTGGCAGCAAGCCCGTTCACCCAACCGGCCAAGCCCTCTTCGTTAAGCGTCACGTCGTAGTTGTCGCTGATGGAAATGTACTGTGAGAGCTGTTCGCTTCCGATTTCGTCGACAACGTTTCCGTTAATCCTTAGCTTCACATGCGCTGACAGCAGACCGTTGGCGGTATCGACCGTCGATACGAGCTTCTCGTTATCTGACTTGATGTCGGGTTGGAGAAGCTGCTTTTCTGTCAAGGTTGCTTTGGGCTTCATCTTCATGACGGCTTTGCGCGCCTCTTTCTGCACCTTTTTGGAATTCAGCTGCGTGCCTATCTCCTCGGGCACGATAACGAACTTCTTCTCGTTCTCGTCGAACTGGATGTAAGCGTTCTTGGGCGCTTGCGCATTCTTGTTGTAAGCCTCGACTGCATCGCCCACGATCTTGTTGCATGCCTTTTTGTCGTAGGTCGTCTCGAGCATAAACGACAAATCGTGAGCAGGCTCCAAGATATACCATGGCCAATACCAAATGTTTTGATCTTCGTGCATGGCCTGCACAATGCCTTCCGAATCGATCTTCATCCCGACATCGGCGCCCGTGGCGCGTACCTTGAAGTTTCCGCCCAAAACATCGACCCGATAGTCCTCGGGAATGCTATCGAGCATCGCTACGACTTCTTCGTTCGTCTTCATCGATATATCAAAGTCGCCGATATAGGTATTGGGCAAAAACTGAGATTTGAACATCATGGCGACACCCACGTAAATGCCACCAAGCACACAAGCGAGCACCAAAAATGTGATGATGAAAGCCTTGAGGCTGCGATGACGCTTTTTCTGCGGTAGGTCTGCGATATCTGCCGCTTTATACGAATTGGAGTTTATGGGCTCGTTGCCGATCGGATAACCGGACACACCCACGTCGAAGCCTGCGAACGCATCATCGTCTAGCGGCCGTATCGACTGACCGTCTTCGATTGTCGGCAAAGCAATGGTCGCTTGCTGTGATTCCGTTTTGCTTTTTGCCCCAACGGGTTTGAGTGCCCCTACGGGTTTGAGCATTTCGGTCGGCTCGTCAGCAAGCGATATCGCTTGCGTTACGGCCTTGTCACTAACGAAGGCTTCTATATTTTCATTGGCCTGAGCACTCTGCGTGCGATTTTCGGCCTGATCACCCTGTGCGTGTTTCCCACTCTGATTTGATGATACCATGCTGCGTTTCTGCCTTGTGTCTTGTGTATTCTTGCCTGTTATTTTTTGAATCTGTAAGTTTCATATTCTAGCAAGCTGACAGGAAAAGTTTCGACTGAAAATGGATGCAAACGAAAATGTAACCATTTTCCATGAAGACATCATGTCATTACCGAATAGAAGCATCACCGCGTGGGCGCGCTGCCGGTTGCCGAAAACAGCCCTCGGCGCCCTGGCGAGACGAGGGACAGCAACCCGCTTTCGCTCTGCTTAAGGTACTGAGTTTTGCCCCAGGGGAATGAGTTTTGCCCCAGGGGCGATACTCATTCGGATAATGAGTTTTGCCCCAGGGGCGATACTCATTTACATCAACGTGGTATGATTGCATATCACGTGAAGAGCCGAATTGATTGGGCTTATCTTTGAAGGGACGTCTGAGCGTGGCCACGTATCTCGCACACTACAAATCACCAAAAGCCGCCGACGTCCGGGGCGCGGGCGTCTTTGAATTCCAAAGCGAGGCGCGCGCCGGCACAAAGGACAACTTGCGCGATGCACGACTCAAGATGCTCGAGACGTTCGGCCGCGACGCTGCCTCATGGAACATCGAGAAAGTCGAGAAAAAGACTACGAAAAGCGACGTCTTGGACGGTCAACTCACCCTTGACTTTCGTCCGGAGAAGAAGCGACGCCGTCGCCGTACAAAGGAGTATTGGTAATGGCAGAATGGGCAGGCAAGAAACGCGAACGCAAGTCGATAGCCAAAAATCGGCGCGCGTTTCACGAATACGAGATTCTTGAAACATATGAAGCCGGGCTCGAGCTAACTGGTACCGAAGTGCGCTCTCTACGCGAGAATAACTGCCAGCTCACGGACTGCTTCGCGCTCATTCGCGGTGGCGAAGTTTGGCTGCATAACGTACACATTGCTCCATTTTCCAATGGAAACATCGCAAACGGCGATCCCGACCGCAAGCGCAAGCTGCTTTTGCATCGCCGCGAGATTCGCACGCTCGAGCAGAAAACGCGCGAAAAGGGCCTTACGCTCGTGCCTGTTTCGATGTATTTCAAGGAAAACGGACTCGTCAAAGTGGAATTAGCGCTTGCGCGCGGCAAGAAAACCTACGACAAGCGCCAGACGATTGCCAAGCGTGATGCGCAACGCGACATCGATCGTGCGATGAAGGAGCGCTATCGTTAGGGGACTCGCTCTATTGCGCTAAAAAAGCGAACCGCTGCCAAGTCTTACAATCTATGGAAACGATCTGGGCAAACGGCGAAACCCACTCAAGAGAAACGGAGTAGAGGATGGCTGAAGAGTTCGAAACCGTCGAGATGGAAATTTCGGAAGACGATATCCTGTATTACCTGGTCGACGAAGATGATAACGAAATCGGCTTCGTCATTGAGGAGGATGGCCAGGAGGTCGAATGCTACTACGAGGGCATCGATGGTGACGACTTTGTTGTAGTCGATACGGCTTTTGGCGACGGAAGAGACGCCGCAAACGATGACGCCGATGTCGAGGTCGCCAATACCGACATGGCAGAGCTCGCCGAGCTCATCGACGGCGAGGTTGTTGAGCTCGAAATCGATGAAGACGCTATCGACCACTACCTGTTTGACGAGGACGGTAACGAAATCGGTTTCGTCATCTTCGAGGACGGCGTCGAAGTCGAATGCTACTACGAGGACGTAGTGCTTGATGAGGGCGCTGATGGCGAGCTCGGAGAAGGACCTACAAGCGAACTCGAAGCAGCTCTCGACGAGGGGCTTGCCGCTACAGCAGCCACGCAGCAGCCCAACCCCGCACCAGCCAAGACCAAGCCCGAAAAAGCCGAAGACCACGGATACCTTTATAAGATGGCGTCAATCGTCGGGCATAAGGGCAACCAGGCGCGCAAGAAGGCCGAGGTGCAACTTGACAAGGTGCGTAGTAAGGCCGAGGTAGGCGTCGACAAAGCAACCGAGGCTGTTGAGGCAGGAGGCCAGCGTCTCAAGGAGAAGAAAGACGATCTTGACCTGGGCATCACGCGCGAAGGGATGAAAGAAACGACCGCCGACCTCAACGCCATCGCCAAGGAGGGCGCAGAAACCGCAAAGGAGTTGAAAGAAGCCTACGATGACATTATGGACTCGTTCGGCTTTCTCATGCCTAAGGGCATCCGCCGACGCTTGCCCTAACGTAGTTCGCCTCGGTGCGCCGCATCCCAATGAGTCGCGCCCCTGGGGCATGACTCA
>CADBQL010000329.1 GCA_902796815.1 uncultured Coriobacteriaceae bacterium
CAGCCTCGCCTTATTATCCGTGGAACGTATGCAGTAGAAGTCAAAGTTACTGCGAAAGGTAATGCTAATTACGCTTCTGGCAGCAAGGCCGTGACAGTGAAGATAACTATCAAATAACGCACGAGCATGCCTGCGCCGATGGCCGTCGATTCCGTAGGGAATTGGCGGCCATCTTGCTATACGGAATATCGTGCGCTAACAGTTGAGTCGAAAAGCGCGCTTACTGTCAACACCATGGTGAGATATTGAATCAGCCCAGGCATCGAACAAGACCAGGGGAAGACCCATTATGGCGTCATTCCCCTTTGGGACATGTTGATTTCGCCGAGAAACGCTTTTATCTCGGCCGCGATGCGCGCTGGCTCGAAGTTGTGCACGTAGTGGCCGCATCCCAGCTCCACGACGCGCGCGTCCGCGAGCCCCGCGGCGAAGTCGCATTGCAGGCCGACCCAGTCCTTCGCCCTCGTCTGGCTCCCGTCCGAGGCGAACAGCAGCATCGGCACGTCGGGCGCCTCCGCGGCGTCGATCGCGGCGCAGGCGGCGGGAACGGCGAGCCCCTCGTTTACGATCACCTGGTTGACGGCGATTCTGCTGGCGATGGCGCGGTAGAGCGCCTTCTCGTCGCGCGAAAGCCCGCCAGGCAGCGAGGCGTCTCCGTAGAGGAGGCGCACGACCCCGAGCTTCCTGCCGATTTCGGCGAGACAGGCGAGCCGCCGCACGCTGCCGAAATCGAAGCCGTCGTAGCACCTAGGCAGGGCCATGTCGAGCCCCACTATCGCCTCCACTTCCTCTGGGTGCGCCTGCGCCCAGAGGATGGCCTCGAGCCCCGCCATGGAGTGAGGGCAAAGGACGTACGGACCCTCGATTCCGAGCTTTGCCAGCGCCTCCCTGTCCTGGCGCAGAATGGTCTCGAAGGACCGCTCGGTACTCACGACGTCGCTGAACCCGTAGCCGAACCTCTCGATAATGACGGTCCTGAAGTCGTCGGAAAGGAGGCTGTACAGGCCTTTGAAGTCCAGGATCGGGGAGGCCGTCCCGCTTCCCGAGAGGAACACGAGCGTGCGGGCGCCTTCGCCCTGGGTGTGGACGCACATCCGGTGGCCGTCAATCTCTACCATCTGGCCGAGAGGTTGCTCCAGGAGGCTGGCCTCCCTGGCAAGGGCCGCCCTGTTGTACGCGAAAGCCGCGGCCAGGGCCGACGCGAGCACGGCGAGCGTAATCGGGAGGGCCTTACATGCGGGTGTGGGGGTTTTCGCCATGCGCGATCCTTCGGGTCTTCGGGGAATGCCGGTGCGTGTCTGCTTGCATTATACGAGAGTGGGCGGGCCTTCATTTCGGGCGACCTCTCCGACGGGCGCGCGGCCGGAATCTGCGCCTCCGAGTTCACGGGCGGCATGCGGCACGCGGGCAAAGCCGGCGGCGTGCGCAAGAGGCATGTCGAACGCATGCGCGGCTACCGCCACGAGGGCCCGCCCCGCGTCCCGAGGCAGAGAGCCGCCCCGATGCGGCAAATGCGTATGTCGCGCCGAGTCCAGAAGGCGTTTGGGCAAATTTCGCCATCGCATTTGACAAAATGCAAGATTGTTAACGTCATCTTTGGGATCAAAGGGCGCAAGGAGACCCGTCGAAGCGCTGGCTTTTTGGGGGCTTTTTGGCGACCTGGGAAAACGCCAACCTGAATCCTCGCAAGACGCCAGCAGAGGCGAAGATGGCGTTAACAATCTTGCATTTTGTCAAATGCGATGGCGAAATTTGCCCAAAGCCGCATCTGCGACCTTAGATGAACAAGGAACGGAGTTTTGTTCACGTTCAACGGAGTAAGTTTACCTGGTGGCAAAGCGCTATCGAACGTGAACGCTCCTCCGTCCCTTGTTCGTGAACGATCCTCCGTCCCTTGTTCATCCCTTCAGGATAAAATCGGGGCTCATCTGCTGCCAGGCGTCCATGCGCCTGCGCATCTCGGCCTTGCTCTCCTCGTCTTCCTGCAAGGCTAGCAGTTTCCAGTCCATCTGACCGAGCGCCTCGATCACCTCGGATAGCTTGGCAAAGGGAATGGATATGATCATGCGGCCGGCGGGATAGACCTTGCGGCGGCTCATGCCGTGGCCCAGGCCGGTCATGATGTAGTTCACCTTGCCGGTCACATAGGGGTATCCGAACAGCCAGGCGCAGGAGAGCACCGGCGAGGAGGTGCTTTCCCAAAGGTCGCCCGAAATGTAGCTCGTGGCGCGCATTATCACGCCCGCCTGCTCGACATCCGCCACGCACAGCAGGATATCGGGCTCGAAATCGCACAGGTGAAGCGGGCAGAACACGACGAAGTTGACGGCGCCCGGCGTGAGCGTCTTTATCTCGTGGTACAGGCGCGCATTGGGCGCCTGGGTCCTGAACACGCCGAAATCGACGCCCGCCTGGCCGCTCGCGGCCAGGGGCGGTTTCTCGATCATCCCCATGATCATCTTGCCGAAGCAGTTGTCGTCGTCCTTGGTAGTGAAAAACGCACGGTCCTCCACGGCGGCCTTCTTGGCGAATTCGCAAAACGGCAGAACCTCGTCGACGTGATCGAACCCTTCGGGCTGGCTGTAGCAGAACTTGATGGCAATCGGCTGAAACTCACATCCGAGGCGATAGAACAGGTCCTTGGCTTGCTGGGTAATCATTTCTCCCCCTCCTCGTGCCGGTCCGCGGCACTGTGCTTGTGCACCTCTAGATTATAGGACGGCAAGTCGGGGTCCGTGCAGCGCAGTCGAGAAAACGACTAACAGCCTTGGCCCTTCGAGTATCCGATTGCGCAGCAATGGGCATGGAGGGCACATCAAACCCTGCCTTTTCGTTGCTGCGCTAAACGCTCGCA
The DNA here is from genome assembly GCA_902796815.1 of uncultured Coriobacteriaceae bacterium. Classification (GTDB taxonomy): domain Bacteria; phylum Actinomycetota; class Coriobacteriia; order Coriobacteriales; family Eggerthellaceae; genus UBA9715. The sequence goes on from CADBQL010000329.1 coordinate 2,855, forward strand.
TCATCTTGTATTGCGTGAGCGTTTAGCGTAATCTGCTACTGGTGATCAGCAATGCCGTACGGATACGACGACATGTTCAGACGATACGGCTCCGCCTGCCAAATCAGCAAGGCTGTTGTTCACATCGTTTGCGCGTAGGATACAGGGCACTACAGTAATGCTGACCAGGGAGGCCAACATGAAAATCGAAGACCTGACCCCAGAGCAACAAGAGCAAGTGAAAAACTGCAAACCCCCGAGGATATGCTCGCGGTCGCCAAAGCGATTGGCTATAAACTTTCGGACGAAGAGCTGGATGCGATTGCAGGCGGTGGATTTTGGGATCATGACGATTCCAACGTATGTCCCACTAGATATTAAATAGGTGCCGAAGGGCGATCTCAGTCGATTGCATCGGTCGAAACAACGGGTCATCTGATGCCGCATTGTGCAGAGGTTGTTCGCGGTATAGTCCAACGTTCCCTAAATCCGCGATGCTCGGATTAGGCAACGCACCATAACCACGCTTGACACGGTAAAGCTCATTTTCAGGTCGCTCGAGATTGACGGGCAGGCCTCGATTTCTGGTGACCTCACCGACGAGCATGCGGCGGGAATCTACGCCTACGAGTTCACGGACGGCATGTAGCACGTGGGAAAGTCCACAAACGTGCGCACGAGGCA
>CADBQL010000330.1 GCA_902796815.1 uncultured Coriobacteriaceae bacterium
GCCCCAGGGGCGAAACTCATTCGCTCGCCTAGATGTCCATAGCAGCGTGCCAAGCCTCATACACGGCGGTCGTGATGTTGGCGGGGCGCCTCGCATCGCCGATGACGCGCACGAACGGCGCAGCGTCGAGCAAAACGTCGGCAGCCGCACGGCGGGATCGCTGGCCAATCGCGCATACGACCGTATCGCATGTAAGCACGCGTTCACCATCGGGCGTCTCCACCACGACGCCATCTTTGTCGACGCGCTGGGCGCGAGCGCAAAGTACCTCGTCAACGCCAGCCTGCTCCAACTCGGCAAGCAAGATGGGGCGTTGTCGGATATTCGCGTCGATGGCGAGGCCATCGCGCATCTCAGCCAGATGAACCGTCTTTCCCTGGCGCGCATACAGCAAAGCGCACTCGCATCCCGTAAGGCCCCCGCCAATGACCACGAGCTCTTCGCCAACCTCGGCGCCGTCGAGGTATAGATCTTCTACCGTCAACACATTAACATCTGGATCCACCGGTATAGGCAGGTCCATAGGCTCGGATCCTACCGCGACAATAACCGCATCGGCAGCAACCTCCTCGGCATACGCAGCATCAACCACCGTGTTCATGCGAATGTCCACACCGGCCCGCTCGCAGAGGAGCGCGTACGTTCGGCCCAGATTGTACATGTCGATCTTGAACGGCAGCGCTTGCTCGGTCCTCAAAATGCCGCCAAGCTCGCCTGTCGCCTCGCATAGAATGACTTCATGACCTCGCTTGGCCGCCACCCAGGCCGCGACCATGCCGGCTATGCCGCCACCGACGACCAGCACGCGTTTGCGCTCGGCCGTCGGCGCGATGGCCATACCCTCGAATTCGCGCCCGATGCGCGGGTTCACGGCGCAGCGACGCGTCTGCGTAACGGGTCTTTCCGCCATGCAAACGAAACAACGAAGGCACTTGATGACCTCATCGCCGCGATTGGCCATGACTTTTGCCGGAATTTCGGGATCCGCAAGAAGCGCGCGCCCCATGACCACTATGTCAGCCTGCCCTGATGCGATGATTTCCTCCATCTGCGCAGGATCCGAAAGGCCGCCGACCGTCGCTACCGGCACGCTCACGTGTTTCTTAATCTCTGCCGCCAAGTACACATTGCAACCATGCTCGCGGAACATCGATGGATGTGTTATCGAGAAACCGAACTGATACGATCCCGCCGAGACATGGATGATATCGACGAGATCCTCGAGTGCGGCAGCAATGCGGCATCCTTCCTCCAAATCGTAACCACCGTCAAATAGCTCTGAGCCGCTCATGCGCAATTCGATGGGAAAGCCCGGCCCGACCTCTTCGCGCACGGCCGATAAAATCTCTCGCGCAAATCGCACCCGATTCTCGAGCGATCCGCCGTACTCGTCGTCACGTTTGTTGAAATACGGAGAAATGAACTGGTTAATCAACCAACCATGCCCGGCGTGGACCATAACCATTTCGAACCCGGCCCGCTTCGCAAGTGCGGCCGCATTCGCGTAAGCCGCCACGATATCGGCGATTTGCTCATGCGTGAGTGCCTTGACGGGCAGCCCATCTGGACGCACGCCGTCAGAGGGCCCGTATTGGCACAACGCGCCTTTTTTCTTCTTGTCCACCATATAGGTCCCGGCATATTGACCCGAATGCGACAACTCGATAGAGGCAATGGCACCATGCCTCTTGATCGCATCTGCCACATAGGCAAAAGCCCCAAGCTGTCCTGGTGTCGCCAGAGATAGCTTCAGCATCTGCGATCCATCGGTGTCGGGATGCACGACGAGCTCGCTTACCGTGACGGCTGCTGCTCCGCCCTTTGCCCGCATCTCGTAAAACCCGAGCGTACGCGGTCCCGGCGTTCCATCCGCTAGAATGTCTGTTGCGCCGAGCGGCGCCGAGCACATTCGATTCCTAAACGTCAACCGTCCAACTTGCAGAGGTTTGCACAAATTCGGATAATCCCGCCTCATAACATATCCCTTCTCGTCTCGGTCCTCGCAACTCGGATATTTAGTCCTTCTGTATGGCCACATAGTAACGCATCCGTTCCCACGCTGCCCACGGAATGAGCCGCAAGACGTTCGCGGAATCGATTTTTCCTTGAAGGTATGTCTCGGAACGTCTTGCGACTCAGGCACAAACTCAATCATTCCAAAGCTGCGAGGGGCTTGCCGATGCGCGTTCTCACCTGGGGTTTTGCGGGAAGTGCGGACCTCTGCGAGCGGCTAATCATTTGTGTATTAGCTATCCTATTTATCGTACATTAACATTCGAAAGGCCATATAGATAGGCAAACTCATCGCACGTCAACTTTCCATCAACGGACGAAGGAGCCCCTACGGCGCAGGAAGGTGCCAGCCGCAACCATGACAACACAAGCGATAGCAAGCGTCGATATCCCCGTCGCCCCCGTGACGGGAAGCGCAACTTTGGGAATCTCGCTGTTCTTGCATGGGTCCTTCGTCAAGTCTACGATCTGACCGTCACGCTCGATGGAGAACTGATGACGCCACTCCTCGTTGAGGGTATAGCCATCAGGCGCACGGGTCTCACGCACCGTATAGCTTCCTTCGATGAGGGCAGTAGCGGGCAGCTCAGCCAAACCGCTTTCGTTTGACTCCATCGTAAAGGTCTCGCCATCCGCAGATTCAACCGTAAACTGGGCTCCAGAAAGGCCCGCACCGCTGCTTGCATCAACTTTTTTCACGCGCAGACCGCCGTACTTCTTGGGTTCCTCCTTTTGCTCGTTCTCGAATGCCGGAGGGTTGGCATTGCCGCCATAGTCCACGGTGCATACGACCGCCGATCCTCCCTCATCGGACACCTTGATGCTCACCGCTTTCGCTGAGTTATCGTACACAAGGTAGTCCTTCATCCAGGAAAGCTCCTTCGAATTGCGCTGCGCCTCCGTTGCTTTCGCGTAAGTCACAAATGACCCATCCGCCAGTTGAGCTTGTGCGTCATTTGGTATTATTTCTCGAATCTTGAAGTTATGAACGCCGATGTCTTGTGCCGTGAACTCACGTTTCGAGAACGTAACCGACCCGTCTTTCTTGTTTTTCACCTCTTCGAGCTTGGCGCCCTTCTCGTCGAAAAGCCCAAACGAGAATTCCGCATCTGCCAAATCGCGCCCTTTGAGTAGTTTCTTGGCGACAATTGTCGCTGCGCCCGGATTGATTGCCGCTGTCGTGACGATGATGTCGTAGTTGCGAACACATGCGTAATTGCACCCCGAATTGCCGAACGTGAGCTCGGTAAGGTTCTTGAGCTTCGACCCAGTATAGGTATCCGTCTTCGCACCCGCACCGTCATCGTATTGGACCTGCACCTTCGTAACGCGATATCCTGGCTTAGCAGAAAAATGATAGGCGGCATTTCCCTTCCACGGCATATCGGTCGTACGCCATTGAGTGCTCACGCGCTTCCCACCATGATTGTTGGCGCTATCGAAATTTGCGTTTTCATCAGATTGTTTTAAACCTGAAGCATCAGTCGTCTTGGTGATCACCGCCTTGTCGGTTGTGCTGTTTGTCGGATCGTTCTTGTCGCGAATAATCACACCGTTGTAACGCGACAATATTGAAGTGGCGGCATGCGAGCCCCACCAGTTAAAGGAGAATTCGCTGTCAGAACTGGCAACCAAACCCGCACGATACTCGTTTCCGTATTTGCTATCAGCTGTGCCACTAAAACGCGCTATGTCGTTCTGGACGTATAGCAGGCTCGACCCAGGATCTGGATTCGCAGTGTTCGCTGGACCGGGTATGTCCTGCTGCAAGTACACCGTCGAATTAAAACCACTCAATAGCTGTATCGATTCGGTAAAACGCGCTTCACTGTCCTCTTTTAGGTACTTATAGCTATACGTCGCATCAGGCTGGTCAAGATCGGTAACCATGAACAGATACGTTCCCGCTGCCTTCTCAGTGCTATTTGCCTTTGTGAATTTGACAGAAACCGTCATGCGCACACCACAATTGGGAGCCTTGTCCCAATGCTCCTTCGGCACGTTCGATGTGGATTTGAGCGCCTCCATCACGCTATCGAGATGCAGGTAATCGCCGCTCGTATCGTTCGTATTCGAATTGATGTTACTCATAATCATGACGTGATCGCTGTAGTTGCCAAGATCCGAGGCATGTCGCAGCATGATCTTCGAGACCGTAATCGCAATCCCGAGCCGGTTCCCGTTTCTGTCCTCGGCGCAATTCGGCCATCGAAGGCTGAAACTGCCTGGTAAAACCGATATCTCAGACCCCGCAAGAGTCTTGGGGTTGTCGATCCAGATGCCCTTCATCGCATGCGTCTCGCCGACATAGCGGCCCATCTTGGTAGCATACTCCAACCCCGGCACTCCATTGTTCGTTAGCGTCGCCTTCGCCAAATCGAGCCTTCCCTTGTCGTCGATGATTATGTCCTCTGCCGGGATTGCCGAGGAGGCGCGACTAGCCTTATTTCGCAGTTCGGTTTTCTTTACCGTGGTCGTCATCTTAGAGTCTGCCATGACGGAAAGCACCGCGTCGCTTATACGAGACTTCAGCGCAGCGATATCATCTTCATCCATTTCTTCGTCGAGCTCATTTGCGTCCACGATATCGGAATCGTCCACCCCTTCTTCTTCATTGACGCTTCCCGCATCTTCGGCATCGCTTACCAGGGCAGTGTTTTCTCCTTCGAGAACGCCGTCCTCCTCTGAAGAGCCCTCGTCACCTACCAGGCTTTCCTCTTCAACGGCATCGGAGCCCGCGTCATAGCCGATCTCATCGCCTTCTTCATCTGATTCTTCAGAACCCTCGTCCGACATGCCGCTTTCCCCAGACTCGTCCTCGTCGTTGCCATCGAGGGAACCTTCGTCCTCCGATGCAGATTCTCCCTCGTCCTGGCCTTCTCCTTGATCATCACTCTGGTCGCCCGACATGTCCGAGCTCAATTCTTCGCCACCTGATGCAGGGTCAGCTGAACTATCCTGGCCTTCTTCGCCGTCGAATCCTGTCGCATCAGATGGACCATCTTCATCTCCAAAGGTGTCGCGATCGGACGCCTCCCCCGCCTCAGCGTTCGTTCCCTCCTGCCCGCCATCGAGCTGCATGTCGTATTCGCCTAAGCCATCGCCGTTTGTATTTGCGTCTTCTTCCTGGGCGACCGCCATAGCGCCTAATGCATTCGATTGCGATATGAAGGGCCAGCTCTGGTCAAACGCGAATGCGCTTGCTGGCAAAAGCCCAACCACCAGCGCCAACGCCAATACCATTTTGGAAATGCGCTTGACTACCTTTCTCGTGCTATCGTTTCCATTTAACATGATTCTTTTTCCGTTCCCCGCCCCGAAGGCGGCATAACTTGTTATCCAATACAGCATGCTGTCCGACTGTCTTGCGCCGGCGTCGCATATGTCTTCCGATATGCGCTGCCGCACCTAGTGCCGCTGGCGCAGCCAAAATTCCCATAGCGACGGCAAGCGGCAAGCTTCGCCTGTTCACGTAAGCGTCTACGCTCGGAGGTTGGGGCTTTGCGCCCTCCTCAAGCGTGCAACGACGTGCGCGAACGAGCAATCGATGTGAGTTAACGCCGTAGGGAGTGCAGGTTACAAGCGTCACCAAATCACTCCCCGGCACGATCGACATGCGCTCTTCAACCTGATCGGGAAGAACCACGCGCATATCGCACACCTTGTAGGCGAGCCTATTGCCGAGCGTCTTTATGATAAGAACATCTCCGCGCGCAAGCCGCTCCAAACCATCGAACATCTGCGCATTGCGCATGCCGGAATGCCCCATCAAAACGCAATGGCTGTTCTCGCCCCCAACGGGAAGGGATGACCCCTCGAGATGCCCGACACCCGCCATGAGCACATCCTCACCTACACCGTGGTAAATCGGCAGTTTTACGGCAATCTTGCTGATCTCTATGAATGCCATCATGGGCTCTTCCCGATAGAGTAGCTGCTCGTCGTAGGGCAATACGTCACGAGCTTCTTCCGAAGAAGCCGTGCCCGCAAGACAAGCATTGTAAAGCAAAGCCTGTCGAAGACTCTCCGCTCGCTCATCATCGGTTTGCTGCTCACAGACGCTCTCCATCTTGGAAATGGACCGCTCTGCAAGATTTCGCGCTTGCCAATCACTTACGTTCAGCGCAACCAGCACGCCAACCGACACTACAATGCCAACGACGCATAGCGCGTTGAACAGATAGCGCGCTTTTCGCGCCTCGAACGCCGCCAAGCTATTCGCTCTCCTCATCGTCGCGTCGACGCAAACGGCGATTCACATACAAACCGGCAAGGCTCAACGCCATTACACCTCCTGCGGAGGCAACGGCAAACGTAGTGCCCTCCATGCCTGTCATGGGAACATAGACTTCCTTGTCGTCCGATGTGCGAATGGACACCTCTCCCATTTGTGGGTCCACTGATATTAGCTGGGTGGCTATCTGCCCCTTCGGCGCCGCTTCACCTCCTGATAGCTGCGCGCTCACGTTCGATAAAGAACCAGTCTGCTGATCGAGCTCAGCCTGGATCTCGATTTTGATATCAGCATCCTGCAATTCATATCCCTTGGGCGCTTTTACTTCGCGAACGGTGAAAACGCCAGCATCGATGCGCGGTATAACGAGGTTTCCATCATCGTCGGTTACAAACTCGTAGGGTTCGCTCGAAAGCGAGCCGTCGAGCTGCACGAAACCACCGTCCTGGTCCTCAACCGTGTATTTGGCTCCTGCGAGGCTTTCGCCGGTTTGCTTGTCGACTTTGTTCAATGAAAGACGGTATGTGTAAGTCTTCGTCTTCTTACCTGGCTTAATTGTCGTCCCATCGGCAAGCGTTACGGGATCGTTCGTATAGGCAAGTAGTGCGTTGTTCTGATTTCCTTCAACTCCTATGACGGCCTCATCGGTCAGATGCGCCTTGTACTCGACGATGACGGTATCACCGCCTCGAATCGTCAGCCCTTCCTGAAGCGAGAACACGTCGGGAATATCGACGACAAGGACGTTGGACGCATAGGTCATCGACCCCTTCTTACCGGTAATATTCGACGTGACGTCCACATCTCCGATTTTCACCGAAACCGATGAGGTGTCGCCTCCTTGGATCTCGAGCCCTTTCGAAAGCGTGTCGGCAAAATTGAGATGGTATGTTTTGAACGTCATGATGTTGTCGGGCAACGTCGCAACGAGCCGATAATCGACGTCTTGTCCCTTGTGAGCATCAGCCGCTCTGCCAAACTCCCCAGTCGAATTTTCCTTCACAAGTTTTTCTAACGACGGAATGGAGGTCTTTTCCGTCAACTTCTTGGTCGCTCCTCCAAGAGGCACCCAGATGGGAGACGTTCCAGCGCCTTCCTCACCGATGGAAGATGTGTCGGTTATAAACAAGTAATATCCTTCTTCGCCTTCGAACTGCTCGTTTGCCGCCACATGGGAAACCACTTCCGAGCTATCCCCCAGCGCATCGGCAAGGGCTTGCGCAAGCTCGATTGCGAAAGACTTCGCAGCCTTGGTTGCTGGCACGGTGGCGGCACCGCCATCATCGGGGGAAGCGCCTATTTCCTGAGCGATAAACGCCATGGCGTTTTGGGCCAGATCGCGGGCACCTGATTCATCTTGCCCGTTCTCGGCAAGCCAGTCGCTATATCCGCGGCTATCCAAAAACGACAAAATGGCTGTCTTGGACGCCGCGGACCCCCACTCGATATGGGTAGCAATGCCTGGATACGCGTCTGCTGGGAGCTGATCTTGGGAAGATGTGGTTGTGCTCTCTTCGATATCGGCCTTGAATAGCTTGTATACGTTGTACCGGACAGATCCGTTATCCTTGGCCTCCACCATAAACGTCCCCGTATCGGCAAATGCCTCCGCCGGCAACGCCATCGCGCCTGCGCCGAGGGCACCGGCAAGTGCTCCTGCCAAGACGATGCGCCCCAGACGCTCGGCCATCGTGCATTCGTACATGTTCGTCATCTCTTCGCTCCTTTTCGATTTGCTGCATCGTAGGATGCAGAGTCGTTCGCCCGCCATGATGGCAGGCACTTCTGTCTAGGCGCGCCGCTTACGCGCGAGGGCGACAATTAGCCCGGCCATGCATGCAACCACGATGGCTGGAACCGCAAAGCTCGCAAGAGCATCACCGGTCTTGGGCAACTGGCTCTGGCTTTGCTCCACCCGAGTCTGGCTCGAGCTCGGTTTCGTCTTCACCTGGCGCTCGACAAGAGCTTTAGTCATGACATCGACGGTTTGCTCTGGACCTTCACCTAGATCGTATACGAGCCGAGCCAGATTGGGGTACTCGCCGATTTCTGCGTTCGACGCAAGCACCGCATCGTAACGCACAACCAAACGATCGGTATCTGAAAGCGTGGAGCAGCTGTCCTTCAGGTTTCCGAATGCAAATGTCAGTCGATTACCCGATACGTTAACCGAAGGAGAAAGCGACGCCTTCGAACGTCCGTCGGAGTTCATAAGCCGCGCAGTAACGCTCGATTTGACCAATGCAAGACTTGCGTGGGGTTTGTCAATTGCGGTGTAATCGATACGCTCAAGATCTTTAGTTCCGTCTGGCATCGTCATCGAAATCTGATAATGCAACGTGTCACCTGGCTTAGCTTTTACCGTTGCCGCATAGCGCTTTTTATCCAAACTCACCATCTTTGTAATTGATGGAATGGGATGCTTCGGCCCGCTTTCTTGCGCAAACGCAGGATGCGCAAGCATCGTACACATCGCAGCAACACATGCAAGCGCGAGCAAAGCCAGCCCCAACTGTATTCGTGATGCGAACGGCTGCGAGCGTAGCCTGCAATGAGATACACCCATGATTGTTTCCTCTCTCTTGATTTTTCTCGGATACATGCCGTATACGCCCCTATGTCATAAACTGGCGGGCGCTTCTGTTTGTAAAAGACACGCCTTCCTCCTTTCAACCCCAAGGCCCAGCCAGTAATTGCCCACCACACGACAAAGGGGCAAACATCTGACTCGAGGCGCTTCCGCTGTCGAATCCACAAATCCCTATCAGGACGAGTTGATTATTACATAAATATTTACGTTGTAAACAAAATATTTTTACTTTTGAGCAATTCATGAATTTCTAAATTTATTTATAAATGCTGATACAAAGTGTGCAAGATCCGAATCAAACGAAGGGCAGATGCGATAGAGCCCGAATCGAATGCTGTTCGAATTCTTGCAAGGTGGAGCTGACGCGCGCACGTTTTGCACCGGCCGCACACTAACAAAAAAA
>CADBQL010000331.1 GCA_902796815.1 uncultured Coriobacteriaceae bacterium
AATCCGAAGCTTAAGATTTTGTCGTTCTGGACGATGGGCGTCAACCAGCATAACCGCGGCACGTGGGTCAACCACAACCTGCACAATTTGCATCTGCTCAGCGGCCATTATTGCAAGCCAGGCGCTACAGGCTTCAGTTTGACCGGCCAACCGTCGGCTTGCGGCACGGCGCGCGAAGTGGGCACGTTCTGCCACCGCCTGCCTGCCGACCTCGTGGTCAAGAATCCGCAGCATCGTCGCTACACTGAGGCTGTTTGGAACCTTCCCGAGGGCTATCTTGATGAAATCGAGACACCGGGTTTCCATACTACCAAGATTTTCCGCGAGCTTTCGAATGGCAACATCGATTTCTTGTGGTCTGCCAACAACAATTGGGCGCAGTCGATGAGCAATCTCACGCGCTTCTTGGGTCGTGGCGCTGAGGATAAGAAGGGCGTCTTCGACGCGTTCATCGTAGTCAGCGAAGTGTATCCCACAATGTCAACCAAGTATGCCAATGTGGTCTTGCCGTGCGCCATGTGGATCGAGCGCGAGGGGCAATTTGGCAATGGCGAGCGCCGCACGGCCGTTTTCGAAAAAGCGGTTGATCCTCCCGGAGAGGCCATGTGGGATATGTGGCAGATTTTCGAAATCGCCAAGCGCGTGCTGCAGGGTGAAGAAATCGATGGCGAGGACGCGTTCGACCACCTGTTCGGCCAGTGGTACGACAAGGATGCCGGCGAGTTCGTGCACGAGACGCAACGCGAAACCTGCAAGAGCATCTGGGAAGAGTACCGCACGTTCTCGAACCCGGATATGAATAAGCGCGCGGCAGCCATCAACTCCGACGCCGATGGCAAGTTTGGCGCCAAGCTCAAGATGGAGGCCAAGCAGCTTGCGCCGTATGAGGAATATATTTACCAGCACGGCATGACCTGGCCGGTTCGTGAGATCGACGGCAAGTGGTATCCCACGAAGTGGCGTTTTGCTGACGGCGATCAAAAAGAGGGTTACGACCAGTTCGGTGTCGAGAAGTACGGCGAAAAGGGCCTTGAGAAGGATGCGTGTTTCTACAAGTGTCCCGACCACAAGGCATCGGTCGTGTTCCGTCCGTGGGAGCCGCCCGCCGAGGTGCCCGACGAGGAGTATCCATTCGTGTTCTGCACGGGCCGCTTGCTCGAGCATTGGCATACGGGTACGATGACCCGTCGCGTACCGCCACTCAAGAACGCTTTGCCAGAAGCGCTGCTCGACATGAACCCTGCCGACATGGATGCGCTCGGCATCAAGGACGGCGACCGCGTGAAGGTTATCAGCCGCTGGGGCGAGGTAGAAATTACCGCCTCGAGTGCTGGCCGTACGCAGCCGCCCGAGAAGTACTTGTTCGCGCCGTTCTTCGATGAAGAGGTTCTCGTAAACCTGGCGCAGCAGGAGATGTATTGCCCGCTTTCGAAGGAGCCCGACTACAAGAAGACGTGTGTTCGCGTCGAGAAGGTTGCGGACGCTTCGTAGATGTCATACCTTATGCGGGGCGTACGCTGGGTCGTGCGCCCCGCATTTGATGAGCGGGGGGTCTGGTCCTCTGCTCATTTTGGGCAAGGGGGTCAGATCCTCCGCCCATTCGGTTGAGAGGAAACGCGTGGTCATTTCGAGTTTGGTTGTGGAAACCGTCTTGGGTTACACCGAGGCCGTTGCGCAGAAGTTGCCGAGCTATGAAGGTGTAGAGGTTCACGGAATAGACGGCTACAAGATCATCATCACGATCGAGGCACCCACGGTTGACGAGTCGCATGCGACTGCAAATGCGATTTCAACCTTGGCCGGGGTAATCGGCGTGGATCTGATTTACCTCAACTTCGAAGATGACCCTACGATTTTTCCAAATGGTGTATAGACGCGCGGTATCGCGCAGGGGTGCGCAGGGCGATCGGCCCCTTCGCGCATTCGCGGAACGGAGATAAGCAATGAGCGACGAGCAGGAAAAAAAGTCGCAGCCAAAAGGTCGTTTCCCATTTACCGTTGTTCGCCATGTGGTGCAAGTGTTGATTCTGGTGCTCTTTGCGGTACCTGTCGTGGCGGCCGGCTGGAGCTTGTTCGGAGGCACGCTTGGCGGAAACGATGCCATAAGAACACCGGCTGATCTGCCGTTTTTCGGGACGCTTTCATCGAGCAGTGTGTTTGGGATCACGCTTTTGGATCCCTTCGCCGTGCTACAGACAATTGCTGCATCGAAGTCGTTTTCGCTCGATTGGCTCATAGGCTTGCTTCCGCTCCTGGTGGTGTACGCCTTGATTCGCGGCCGCGTGTTCTGCGGATGGGTGTGTCCAGTCAACCTCCTGCTCGAAATCGTCGACTGGCTTCGCAAGAAGTTGCACGTGAACGTCGAAGAGCACGCTGTGCCACGTCATGCCAAGGTGTATGTGGCTCTCGGCGTGCTCGTTTTGTCGGCTGTGCTGAGCTTCCCGGTGTTTGAGGCACTCTCTCCCGTGGGCTTTATCGTCAAGGGAATCGTGTTCGGCGGCGTGGCAGGTGGCATCACGCTCTTGGCGATTATCTTGGCCGAATTGTTCTGGGGCCATCGCGTATGGTGTCGCAGCATCTGCCCACTTGGCGGCTTTTATGAGGTTGTCGGAAAAGTCGGCCTCGTGAACGTGAAAATTGATCACGAGACCTGCATCGGGTGCAATAAATGCAAGAAGGTGTGCTTGTGCGACCCCGAAATCCTCGAGCCCGCCGTTGATGGCGGCGACTCGATCGTACGCGCAGGCGACTGTATGCTGTGCGGCAAATGCATCGAGACGTGCCCTGTCAAGGCGCTTGACATCAAAATCGGCCGCTAATCTGGCCAATGAGTTTTGCCCCAGGGGCAAAACTCATTTCGCTGCCGGCTGGCGCCCTCGGAGATGAGTCACGCCCCAGGGGCAAGACTCATTCGGCAAGTGAGTCACGCCCCAGGGGCGTGACTCATCAGCTGTTAGCAGATGCGGGGGAGTTGTTCGCCTACGAGCATGTCGAGGATGCGGCGTCCTCCAAAAGCGTTGCGCACGAAGACGGCGGGTCCTCGGCGTTCGTCGAATTCGGCAACGGCGCCGATAATGGCGGCGTCTTTTCCGTACGCGCTCGAACGCATGGCTTCAAGAGCGGCGTTCGCTTGGTCAGCGGCGACGACGCAGACCATTTTCCCTTCGTTGGCAACTTGCAGCGGGTCGTAGCCGAGCATGTCGCAGGCGCCGCGCACGGCATCGCGTACGGGAATCTCTTCCTCTTCGATTTCTATCGAAACGCCCGATTGACCGGCCAATTCGTTGAGCGTCGACGCCAGTCCTCCGCGCGTGGGGTCGCGGAAACAACGCACATCGGGCGCCGCTGCAAGCACGTCGGCGATTAAGTGGTTAAGAGGAGCAGCATCCGAGCGCACGTCCGCCGAGAACGAAAGCGACTCGCGGCAGCTCATAATCGTGATACCGTGGTCTCCGAGCGTGCCGCTCACGAGCACGGCGTCGCTTGGTTTGCAAAAAGCACCGCTCAGGTTAACCTCAGGTGCAATTTCTCCCACGCCGCTCGTGTTGATGTAAACACCGTCGCCATGGCCACGGTTGACGACTTTTGTGTCGCCGGTTACGAGCTTGACGCCCGCTTCCTGCGCTGCTTCGGCCATGCTGCGGCAGATACGGCGCAAATCATCCATCGGATAGCCCTCTTCGAGCACGAAACCACAGCTCAAATACAGAGGCTTCGCGCCACAAGTGGCCACGTCGTTGACGGTTCCGCACACGGCGAGCCGGCCGATATCGCCGCCGGGGAAGAAGTGTGGCGAAACGACGAAGCTGTCTGTCGAAAATGCAAGGCGCGCATCCGCCGAAAGCGGGGGCAGGACGGCTGCGTCGTCGCCGCGCCGCAGCTCGTCGCCTGCATACGCGTCGAAAAAGACCTCGTCGATGAGGCGTTTCATCATCGTGCCACCGCTTCCGTGGCCTAATAGCACTTTCTCATCCATGATGTTTCCTTTCGAATTGCGTCCTTAGGGGAAACATCACCCATATACGGTTAAAAAAGGCGATAAAGCGTTTCCCCTCGAATGACGCTCGTTCACGGAGCAAAGCTCTAGGCGTCTATTGGAACGGCTGTCACGAAAAGGCCGCCATGTTGGACGCCCTTCGTTCCAAGGATTCGGTCTGCCATCAAGCGCACGTCGATCGCCTCGCCGCGCAAGATGATGGATTCGAGGCAGTTTTCCTCATCGACATGCACATGCGTAGACGAAACAAACAATCCGAGGTTCGCATGCTGAATATTGTGCAGGGTTTCTTGCACGTCGGTTGCATGATGGTTGTAGACGATGGTCAGGGTGCCCATGACTTCGGTGCCCGGCTCATCGCACTGGCTTTGCACGAGGGCGTCGCGCACGAGGTCGCGCACCACTTCGCTGCGGTTTTTGGCCACGCCACGTCGGGCGACGAACTCGTCGAACTGCATGAGCAGCCCTTCGGGCATGGCGACCGAAAACCTGACGAGCTGATCTCCTGGTGTATCGAGATGTCTCATGGACGTGCGCTATACGAGGCTCACGGTGATGCCCGACGATGCGGCGGCGTCATCTTCGAGTGCGTCTTTGGCATCTGCGAGAAGCGCGCGAGCTTCATCGAGCAGTTCCTGGACGGAGTGCAGCTTGTCGTCAACCGTTGCAAAGCCGGCGTCACCTGCTTGATGTGCCAAGCGATGCGTCCAGCGGCGTTCAAGCGCGATATGGTCGTCTATCTGGGAAATCATCTGCTCGAATTGTCCAGTATTGATGCCGTTAGTGCACATGGCTCCTCCTGTCCCGCCATCATTGCCGGCGGTGTTGGGAATGCGGACGAAGGGGATTTTTTAACGCCGCGTTCCTCTGTTCAATTCTGCTGCGTGCGATCGGTGCGGTTGCTGGCGGTGGTTGCGCTAACGACCGAGCATATGCACGCACATACATACGATGCTGCTAGTTGGCGCCCTGCGTCTACGTGCAGCATTTTCTGTTTGCTATGCTGTTATAGTGAATCTCGTAGCGATTCGCAAGACCGAGGTGACGAAATTGGCGCAGAGTAACATATTTGAAGCGGGAGCGGCTGAAATTCCTCAACTATTCGCTGATTATATCGAGCCGAGCGAGTGGGGACAGGCGAGTCTCGCACTTGCGTTAAGCGCCCGTAAGCTGGGTTCCGTTGAGCGCAACGCCATCGAAAAATCCTTAGCGGCGCTTGGATTGGGCGAGCATTCGTGTACATATGCGACACTGTATCCCAAGGTGAATGATTCAGGAGCCGAGCTCGATGCCCAGGCGCTTTTCTTGTTGGTTGAAGGGCTGGACCCTCTGCGGCTTATCGTTGCGGATGCGCAAACACTCAAAATCGTTGGTCGTGCGTACCGGATGGCGCTCGGTCCCGATAGGGCGGTTCGAATTTTTGGCCGCCCAGCGGTTTGTTTTGGCGATCTTCGCGAGCTCTTGCAGACGGACTCGGGCAAACAGCGCGCATGGGCGCTGTTCAAGACGCTCGCATAGCCAGCCGAGATGAGCCCTGCTCCCGGGGAATGAGTCACGCCCCTGGGGCGCGACTCACTCGGGATGAGTTTTGCCCCAGGGGCACGACTCATTCACGAGCGTGAACCAATTCGCCTTTGAATGCGGCTAGCCTTGTGCGTTAGATGAGCATCGCCTTGCATATTGAGCCTGGTTTACCCAAAATGAGTTTTGCCCCAGGGGCACGACTCATTCGCCGTGTGGAGCAAGGACATGAAGCAGGCTCAGCGCCACTTTGTGAGCAGACGTTCGGCCAGGTCGAATACTGCGTACAAAACGACTCCGAGCAGGGCCATGGCGATGATGCCGGCGAACATGCGCGGGTAGTTGACCATGGACCAGGATTGCATGATGAAATACCCAAGTCCTGTCGAGCCGGCCATCGCTTCGGCAATGAACAGTACTGCGATTGCCGTTCCGACCCCGATGCGCAGTGAGGTAAATACAGCGGGCATCGTCGCTGGCAGGATGACGTGGCGATATTCGTCGAAGGCGCTGCCGCCCAGTGAGCGGATCGAAATCAAAGCGCTTTCGGGGACCGAGCGCACCGCGTCGCGCACGGCGACGAGCACCTGAAAAAACACTGTCAGCGAAATGAGCACGATTTTGGGCGCGTCGGCAAGACCGAACAAAACGAGCAGAATGGGAAGCAAAACTACTTTGGGGATAGGATAGAGCAGATACAATACGGGCGCGAACAGGGTATCGAGTATGCGCGATCGGGCGCAGAGCTGCGCGATGGGGACTGCGAGTGCAGTTCCGATGATCAGCGAAACCACAACGCGGTAGGCGCTCGTCCAGAAGAACGGTACGAGGACGGCCATGTTTTCGGTCAGCACGTCGAACGTGGCAGGTGGCGTTGGCAGCGCCGGCGAGTTGACGACGATGGCGGTAAGCCACCAACCAGCTATGATGAAAACGACGGCGAACGTATAGCCGCC
>CADBQL010000332.1 GCA_902796815.1 uncultured Coriobacteriaceae bacterium
GCGCCGTGGAGCGCGGCGAACTTGTGGTCGGTCGGCGGGATGAGGGTCATGAACTTCTCGTGGATGAGCTCGGCATACTCGCCGTGGAGCGCCTCCTCGATGCCCGAATAGACGATGCCCATCTTTGCGGCTTCTTCTTGCATCGAGTGGTATACGAGCTCCGAGTCGTACTGAGCTCCGACGCCTGCCAAGTACGAGCGCTCCGCCTGCGGGATACCAAGGCGGTCGAACGTGTCCTTGATGTTGTCGGGCACGCTTTCCCAATCCGATTTCTGCTCGGTGGGGGGCTTCACGTACGTGACGATGTGATCCATGTCAAGGCCGGCGATCGAGGGCCCCCAATCCGACATGTGTCGGTCGTTGTAAATTTCGAGCGAGCGAAGGCGATGCTCGAGCATCCATTCCGGTTCGTCTTTGCGTTCGGAAATCTCGCGCACGGTATCGGGCGTCAAGCCCTCGTCAAGCTTTTCGGCATCGGCGTCGTCGTAATGGAAATCATACATACTGCGGTCGATGTCGGCGACTTGCGTGCGCTTTTTGCCCGATGGGGTTACGGTTGTCGGTGCTGCAGCGACATCTGCGCTGTTAGGGGCAGCTGTGGTCGTGGTTGTCGTCTCTGCCATGGCGCACCGCCTATCCATCGATGGACCGCGCGGGTTGTTCCGCTGGCTCGTTTTCGTAGCGCTCAAAGCCCTGTGCGTCTATTTCGTCGATGAGCGACGCGGGTCCCTCGTCTGCCATACGACCGGCGACCATGACATGCACGCGATCGACGTTGAGGTGTTCGAGGATGCGCGTGTTGTGCGTGATGACGAGCAGGGTGCCCTCGCAGCTTTCGCGATACAGCTCCATCCCGCGCGAAACGACCGACAGCGCATCTACGTCGAGGCCCGAGTCGGTTTCATCGAGGATGGCGAGCTTGGGCTTGAGCAGCAAGAGTTGCAGCATCTCGACCTTTTTCTTCTCGCCGCCCGAAAAGCCCACGCCGAGCTCGCGGTCGAGGTAGGCTGGATCCATGTCCAATTCGCGGGCGAGCTCCTGGATA
The DNA here is from genome assembly GCA_902796815.1 of uncultured Coriobacteriaceae bacterium. GTDB lineage: Bacteria > Actinomycetota > Coriobacteriia > Coriobacteriales > Eggerthellaceae > UBA9715. Next base: position 1,046 of record CADBQL010000332.1, read on the forward strand.
CGGCGCTTGAACTCTTTGTTCTTCACCTTTGTGCCATGCGCTTCGACCATGGCACGCAGGAAGCTGCGAAGCGGGACGCCAGGAATCTCGACCGGTGCCTGGAAGCTTAAGAACAGGCCGGCTTGACTGCGTTTGTCGGGTGCGAGCTCCGTGATGTCGGTGCCGTCGAACTCGATGGACCCGCCGGTCATCGTGTACGTCGGATTGCCCATGAGCACGTGACCGAGCGTGGATTTTCCAGCACCGTTCGGCCCCATGAGCACATGCACTTCGCCTTGACCGATCGTGAGATCGACCTGGTGAAGGATGGGCTTTTCATCCGCTGTAGCCGAGAGGTTTTGACACACAAGGAGATTGAGAGCCATGTTGCTAGCTCCTTTCAATCAAACGTATTTGAAATGATTTTTTGGACGCGTGTTCTACGAGGTCAAGTTGCTCGCGTCGTTCGCGCCATTCGTGCCGTTCGCCAAGTCGGCGATTGTGACGCTGCTGAAGTAATCCTTCGTCAGCAAATCGAATTTCTGCCACATGGGAAGCGTTTTGCACGTGTCGGACCGATCGCAGTCGACGGTTTCGCACGCGAGGCACGCGACCGGCGCGAGTGTCCCTTCGGCCGCCGCGAGCACGTCGGCGACCGTGCACTCCTGGGGTGGACGCGCCATCAAATAGCCGCCGCCTTTGCCGCTCGTGCCTACGATCAAGCCCTGGTCTACGAGCAGCTTCGCGATATGCTGCAGGTATTGCCCCGAAATGCCCTGGCGTTTCGCAATGTCCTTCAACGGTACGGGCGCATCCGTACCCTGTTCGGCTAAGTCTATGAGCACTCTGAGCGCATAGCGCCCCTTTGTGGAAATCATCGCATTCCTCGAATCTCGCTGCCTCCATTATAGCTTCTTTCTCTAACCAGCGCTCAACAATCAACCTATTGACATACTATGTTGATATGTTATTGTACACAAGCGTCAAGACAATGCAAGAGGGGAGGTGCGAAAGATGACGGTCAAACATGAAAGCGAATTCATCATGTGCTGTCGAATGCCCAACTCCCGAGTATGCCTGAAGCTGGTTGCGCAGGGGCTCGCGTAGCCCGACCCTTTGAAGCGCGCAGATGCGTTTGGCATGTTCGGGAGCCGGGGGGGCTCCTTTTTCGTGCACCCAAATCATCGCGAAAAAGCCTTCCGGCTTACAGCCTAGCGGGTGGCGTTCGCCGTTCGACCCGAACTTTTTACTGTATCGATTTGCATTTGAACAGGAGATGAACTATGAGTGCTTACAAATTCGAAACCCTCCAGCTTCACGTCGGCCAAGAGCAAGCCGATCCTGCGACCGATGCGCGTGCGGTGCCCATTTATCAAACCAGTTCGTACGTGTTTCATGATTCTGCACACGCGGCGGCACGTTTCGGCTTGACCGATGCGGGCAACATTTACGGCCGCTTGACGAACTCTACGCAAGAAGTGCTCGAAAAACGTGTCGCAGCGCTTGAGGGCGGCGTGGCGGCGTTGGCCGTTTCTGCAGGTGCGGCTGCCATCACGTACACCGTCCAGGCGCTCGCCAGTGCAGGCGAGCACATCGTGGCCCAAAAAACCATCTACGGCGGCAGCTTCAACTTGCTCTCGCACACGCTGCCGCAATACGGCATTGCGACCACGTTTGTCGATGCGCACGACCTTGCGCAGGTGGAGGCCGCTATCCAGGACAACACCAAAGCGTTGTTCGTCGAGACGCTCGGCAATCCCACGTCGGACATTCCCGACATTGACGCGATTGCCGCCATCGCGCATGCACATGGCCTTCCGCTCGTGATTGACAATACGTTCGGTGCAGCGTACTGGGTGCGTCCGATCGATCACGGCGCAGATATAGTCGTGCATTCGGCCACCAAGTTCTTCGGTGGTCACGGCACGACACTCGGAGGCGTCATCGTGGATGCCGGCACCTTCGACTGGAAAGCTTCTGGGAGGTATCCTGCCATCTCGGAGCCAAATCCGAGTTACCATGGCGTGTCGTTCACAGATGCGGCGGGACCGGCGGCGTTCGTGACGTATATCCGTGCGATATTGCTGCGCGATACGGGCGCGTGTATTTCGCCCTTCAACGCATTCTTGCTGCTCCAGGGTATCGAAACGCTCTCGTTGCGCCTCGATCGGCACGCGCAGAACACGGCCAAGGTGGTCGAGTTCTTGGCGAACCATCCGCTTGTGGAAAACGTGAGTCATCCCAGTTTGCCGAGCCATCCGGACAATGAGGTGTTTCGAAGGTATTTTCCGAACGGTGGTGCGTCCATCTTCACGTTCGACGTCAAGGGCGGCCAGCGCGAGGCGTGGGCGTTTATCGACGCGCTTCAGATTTTTAGTTTGCTCGCGAATGTGGCTGACGTCAAAAGCCTGGTCATCCATCCTGCGTCGACGACGCATTCGCAGCTGACGGAAGAGGAGCTGCTCGATCAGGGCATCCGCCCGAACACGATACGGCTTTCAATCGGTTGTGAGCACATAGACGACATCATTGCCGATTTGGAGCGCGGCTTCGAGGCGGTGGAGGCTTTGGCGTAGTGCGAGAAGCGGCTTCGGGATGAGCTTCGCCCCTGGGGCGCGACTCGTTCCAGGTGCGGCTTGCGCGAGCGAGTTTCGCCCCTGGGGCGCGACTCATTTAGAGCATGAGCTACCGCAAAAGGGCGGCAGACAGTTAAAGATACGACAACCCAAAACGAAAACCACATACGAGGAGGCTATCATGACGAAACCGAAGATTCTGGAAACGAACATTGCGCAGAACGTGATCGAGCTCATCGGCAACACGCCGCTTTTGCAGCTCAATCGGTACGGTGAGGCGCACGGCCTTGTAGGTACGGTGCTTGCCAAGCTGGAGTACCGAAACCCGGCCGGGTCGGTGAAAGACCGTATCGGCTATTCGCTTATCGCTCAGGCTGAAGCAGATGGCATTTTAAAACCCGGGGGCACAATCATCGAGCCGACGAGCGGTAATACGGGCATCGCGCTTGCGGCGTATGGCGCTGCGCTCGGCTATAAAGTAATTATTGTGTTGCCCGAATCGCTTTCCGTTGAACGTCGGGCGCTTATCAGGCAATACGGTGCCGAGCTAGTGCTGACGCCAGCGTCAGAGGGCATCAAGGGCTCCATCGCCAAAGCGGAGGAAATCCATGCGGCTACCCCGAACTCCTTCATTCCGCAGCAGTTCGAAAACCCAGCGAATCCCGCCATTCACGAGGTTACGACTGCTGAGGAGATTTGGCGCGATACAGCTGGTCAGGTCGATATAGTCGTTGGCGGCGTGGGGACGGGCGGCACGATTTCGGGTATCGGTCGAGCGCTCAAACCGCGCAAGTCCGGTTTGCAAATCGTAGCTGTGCAGCCTACCGAGTCGCCGATTCTGGACGGTGGTGCGCCCGGCCCACACGGCATTCAGGGCATCATCCCTGGTTTCGTGGCGAAGAACTACGATGCCGATGTGATTGACGAGGTGGTTTCGATAAGCACAGCCGACGCCATCGCGGCTTCCCAAGAGCTTGCACGCACTGAGGGCGTGAACACGGGAATTTCGAGCGGAGCGGCACTTGCCGCAGCAGCTGTTTTGGCCGCACGTCCCGAGAACGCAGGAAAGAATATAGTGGCAATTCTCCCTGATACTGGCGAGCGTTATCTTTCGACCGCCCTTTTTCCCAAGGTGGACGAATAGCCAGGGCGGACTGCGGCGGGGGCGGAATCATCGCCGCAGGCCACTGCGGGTATGGGGGTCTCCACAGTACAGTAAGGATTAATTAATAAAACCCCGATTATTTGCCTGGATACCCCCGCACAGTCTCTGAGTCCGACGCTCGAAAGGTGTCTGTATGCTTTGCCGACTCTATTAAGGTAAGAATAATTGTGCAAAGCCCCTATCCTGATTGTTCTGGTGTGTGCTATCTTGATTTAAGCCAAGTTCTTCCC
>CADBQL010000333.1 GCA_902796815.1 uncultured Coriobacteriaceae bacterium
AAGTTAAGCCCGCCCTCGCCGAAAGTACTGCAGGGGAAGCCTGCGGGAGGATAGGTCGCCGCACTCGCGCGGGGCGCTTGCCTTTAGTGGCGAGCGCGAAAGGCCCCTAGGGGGCCTTTTTTGTATTCTCTGGTGTTTGAAACCCGCTGCGGTCACGTTGCCCAGCCATTCTGATTCAAATCGGAATCATGACAGATACCAAGCTAGATCAAATGTGGCAGAGGCATATCGATGTCATATTTCGGAGCCTATCATCGCAATGGGATACAGAAGTGTCTCCTGATTGGGTTATGCGCATGTAAAGCCTGTTGAAGTTAAATGTGCTTCAGGAGATTGCCTTAAAATGAATGCACAACAACAGCTAATCAAGGGATAGTACATGGATATACAGTTGACGAGACGTACGGCGCTATTGATTCTATGGGATATCGCCGCTACGTTTCTAGCGTACTTCCTGGCCTCGTGGCTCACCGATATGCTTGGTGAAGAGGTCTTCATCACGCACGAAATTTATTTCATTATAGGCGCCGCGGTGGTTGTCAACTTGCTCACGTTCGTCCTTTTCAAGCTCTATAACAATCTATGGGAGTATGCATCGATCGATGAAGCGCTACGCATAGCGCTCGCCGTAGGGCTTGCGACGCTATTCACGGCCGTTTTTTTGTGGGCAATTGGGGAGTGGCTTCCCATACGAATTTACTTCGTGTCGATGTTCCTCATGGTGTTTTTCGTGGGCGGTTCGCGTTTTGTCTTCAGATTCGTCAGTAGCAAGCGACACGAGTTCGGGGAAGCTCGGCAAGTGATTAAGCGCCCTCGAACGTTGATTGTCGGCGCGGGCGAAACTGGGTCGATGGCCATTAGCAGGATGTCGAACAAAGATCCCAATATGAACGGGCTTCCAGTTGTAGCGGTCGACGATAATCTCTCAAAGCTTGGAATGCGTATCCATGGCGTTCCCGTTGCGGGCACAAGCGACGACATTGAAGAGCTCGTCGACAAATACGACATCGAGCAAATCGTTGTCGCCATACCTTCTGCCGGCGTCGAACAGCGAAAGCTCATATACGCTCGATGCGTGCAAACTGACTGTATGCTGCGGACTTTGCCAAATATCAGAGAACTGCGACTTGACGAGATAAACGATGTAACGCTGCGCGAGGTTGACGTTGCCGACCTACTCGGCCGCGAAGAGGTCGTGCTCAACACGCGGATGGTATGCGGCTACATTTCGGGAAAGACGATACTCGTGACAGGTGGAGGCGGGTCGATTGGCTCGGAGCTTTGCCGGCAAATGTGCGCGGTTGCTCCGAAGCGCATCATCGTGTTCGACATGTACGAAAATGACGCTTACCTTCTGCGCAACGATTTGCTGAAGATGTACGATGATATTGATGTGCAGGTCGAAATTGGAAGCGTGTGCGATATCGACCGCCTCGGAGACGTTTTCAAGAAATACCGTCCCAATGTCGTCTTTCATGCAGCAGCGCATAAACACGTACCGCTAATGGAAATGTGCCCTCGTGAAGCCATACGCAATAACGTGTTCGGTACGCTCAATGTCGTGACGCTTTCGAATGAATTCGGTGTCGACCGTTTCATATTCATTTCCACCGATAAAGCGGTCAATCCGACCTCGGTCATGGGGGCAACTAAGCGCATGGGTGAAATGATTATCCAGCATTACGCGCAAGAGTCCAAAACGGTGTTTGCGGCCGTGCGCTTTGGCAATGTGCTCGGTTCGAACGGATCGGTCATCCCGATTTTCAAGAAACAGATTGCAGAAGGCGGGCCGGTTACCGTCACGCATCCCGATATCGAGCGCTTCTTCATGACGATTCCCGAAGCGTCACGCCTCGTTATTCAGGCCGGCGGACTCGCCGAAGGTGGTGAGATTTTCATCCTCGATATGGGAGAGCCCGTCAAGATCGTCGATCTGGCACGCAGCCTGATCACGCTATCGGGATTGCGCGTGAACGAAGACATAAAGATCGAGTTTACGGGTTTGCGCCCTGGTGAAAAGATGTACGAGGAACTGCTCATGGATGAGGAAAACACGCTGCCGACCAGGATGCGTTCCATCATGATATCGACGGGCAAAAGCGTTGGCTTCGAAGAGGTCGAGGCGAAGCTCGCCATGTTGAGTGCAGCTATCGAGCAAGATGATGCGCATGCGTTCGAAGCGCTCGCGCAAGCCGTCCCCACCTATACGCAGACGCCGAACGCGTAGTAGCATACGAGCGTGTAGCGGCATCCATCTCTTCTAATTCATCCGTTTGTGGGATAATGGGCATGCGCGAAAGCGATACTGCGCGCAGCGGTGCGCGGCGCTTCAGCCGTGCCGTACGAGAAAGGACAAGCAGCATGGCTCAGTACGATTACCTGATTGTGGGAGCTGGACTCACGGGAGCAGTGTTCGCTCATGAGGCGAAAGCCGTTGGCAAGCGGTGCCTTGTCATCGACAGGCGCGACCATATTGCAGGAAACGTGTACACAGAGGAGATCGAAGGCATTCAGGCCCACAAGTACGGTGCGCATATTTTCCACACCTCCATGCGTAACGTATGGGATTACGTAAATCAGTTTGCGGAATTCAACAATTACGTCAACTCGCCAATCGCTTACTACAAGGGCGAAACCTACAACATGCCTTTCAACATGAACACATTTTCGAAGATGTGGGGCGTTGTGACGCCGGCTGAAGCTAAGGCTAAGATTGCCGAGCAGATTGCTGCCGAGGGAATCGACGAGCCGCAGAACCTCGAGGAACAGGCGCTTTCGCTTGTCGGTCGCGATATTTTCGAAAAGCTTGTCAAGGGCTACACCGAAAAGCAGTGGGGACGCGATTGCAAGGAACTGCCAGCTTCGATTATCAAACGCCTGCCGTGTCGTTTTACCTATGACAACAATTATTTCAATGACCGTTATCAGGGCATTCCGATTGGCGGTTACACTGCCATGGTTGCGCGTATGCTTGACGGTGTCGAGGTGCGCACGGGCGTCGAGTACAAGGATCTCATTGCTTCTGAGCCCGATATTGCCGATCGCGTGATCTACTGCGGTCCTGTCGACGATTTCTACGATTTCAAGCTCGGGAAGCTCGAGTACCGCTCACTACGATTCGAGTCCGAGGTCCTCGATGAAGAGAACCATCAGGGCGTGGCCGTGGTTAACTACAACGAGCGCGAGATTCCATGGACGCGCATTATCGAGCACAAGCATTTCGAGTTTGGAACACAGCCTAAGACGGTAATAACGCGCGAGTATCCAGCTGACTGGAAGCCGGGTGACGAGCCGTATTACCCAATCAACGACGAGCGCAACACGCGTCTCTATGCGCAATACAAGCAGCTTGCCGACCAGGAAGGGCGCGTCGTGTTTGCCGGGCGCCTCGGCGGCTACAAGTACTACGACATGGATAAAGCCATTGCCGCAGCATTCGACCTCGTCGAAACCGAGCTCGGTGTCATGCTATAGAATCGCTGCGTAGTCCAGATAAAACATCAGCTTGCGATTTTGCGACCAAAAAGAAACCTTTTTGGTCGCATTTTTGTTCCTTCGCGAGAAGGGGGAAGCGAAGACGGTCATCTCCAGCAAGCTCGGACATCTATTGTGCGGGAATTATGCTATTCTAAACGCATATGTTCAAAATGATGAAATCGCTAATCGAATTTGAACGCAAGTATGTCTTTTAGCATGATGGGGGATTCCTATGCTCTCAAAGAATCAGTTCGCGGTCCTAGCGGATGCGGCGATTAACCCTCAACACTCACAGCGTGCGCGCTCGAAACGCATCGGTATTTCTCTTGGTAGCGTTAACGCGGCAATGCAGCAGTTAAGAGAGCGGGGAGCACTTGATGAGAATGCGCGGGTGACCGAAATCGGGCGCGAACTGCTCGAGCCGTACAAAGTCGATAACGCGATTATCATGGCCGCGGGACTTTCTTCGAGATTTGCGCCGATATCATACGAGCGGCCAAAGGGCATGTTGCGCGTACGCGGCGAAGTGCTCATCGAGCGGCAGATACGCCAGCTCAAAGAAGCGGGTATTGACGACATCACCGTTGTTGTCGGGTACATGAAGGAGATGTTCTTCTATCTCGAGGATCTGTTTGGGGTCACAATCCGGGTGAACGAAGACTATGCGAGTCGTAACAACAACTCGACGCTCATGCTCGTGCGCGAAAAGTTGGGCAATACCTATATCTGCTCGTCGGATAACTATTTCACGCAGAATGTCTTTGAGCCCTATGTTTACGAAGCCTATTATTCAGCCGTGTATTTTGAAGGCCCGACAGATGAGTACGTGCTGCATACGGGCGCTGGCAACCGCATCGTCGGCGTGACGGTCGGCGGCGCTGATGCTTACGGAATGTCGGGCCATGCGTACTTCGATCGTAAGTACTCGGCTACGTTCAAACGGATTTTGGAAGAGGAATACGATAGGCCCGATACGGCGTCCAAGTTGTGGGAGGACCTGTATCGAGAACATTTGAACGAACTTTCAATGGTCATGCGCCCGTACGAGCCCGGGGTTATCTACGAGTTCGATTCGCTTGAGGAAATAGGTGATTTCGATCCTACGTTCATCGACAACGTCGACTCGTCGATACTGGACAATATTTGCAAAACTCTTGGCGTCGAGCGTGGCGCCGTGTTCGGTATTGAGCCGATAAGCAGAGGGCTTACGAATCTGTCGTTCAAGTTTGAGACGCCTGATGGTCAGTACGTTTATCGTCACCCTGGTGCTGGAACAGACGCCATCATCAACCGTTCTGCTGAGGCATTTTCACAAAAGATTGCCTACGATCTCGGGCTTGACGACACGTTTATCTACGAGGATCCCGAAGAGGGTTGGAAAATCTCTCGCTATCTTCCCACCTGCGTCGAAATGGATTATCACGACAAGGGGCAGGTTTCACGCGCTCTGGCCATGGCCCGCACGCTGCATACGAGCGGCGCGCGTTCTGAGTGGAGCTTCGACGTACATCAGAAAACGAAAGAAATCATCGCGTTGCTCGACGAGGCGCACCGTTCTTCGTATTCGGATTTTAGAACATTGTTCGAACTCATCGATGGCTTGGCCTCTGATGTCGCAACGGATGGTACCGAACCGTGCTTGTGTCATAACGATTTTTACAGTCCGAATCTGCTCGTCCAAGGCGAAAAGATGTACCTCATCGACTGGGAGTACTCGGGAATGTCTGACTACGCAAGTGATTTGGGGACGTTCGTCTGCTGTAGCGATTACGGGCTCGATGAGGCAGCGTGGGTTATCAAGGAATACTTCCAACGCCCGCCAACGCAGCGAGAACTCGTGCATTGCCTGTCGTATATCGCAATTTCGAGTTACTACTGGTTCATTTGGGCCTTGTACAAGGATGCATGCGGTGCTCCCGTCGGGGAGTGGCTTTACCTCTGGTACAAAAATGCCAAGCTGTTCGGCAATGCCGCACGCGCCCAATCCTAATAACTGCGGGACGCGACTCATTGGCGTGTATAATGACATGTATGGATGGTTACTACACATATCCTGATCAGATTCCAGGCGCGAAGCCTGCGCGCAAAAAGCGGATCGCCGTTGTCACGCAAGGTGTCAAACTCGAGGGCGAGACGCGCGGCTATACGCGATTCCGGGCAGTGGCCGAGGTGCTTGCCGACGCGGG
>CADBQL010000334.1 GCA_902796815.1 uncultured Coriobacteriaceae bacterium
AGCTCGTATCCATTCTCGCTGATAAGGGATACCAATACGGTAGTCACAGTCCTCGAGGCTTGCGCTGCTTGAGTTGCTCTTGAGTCGTGGGAAGGTTCCACGGTTCTTTAGCTATTTCGGGTTGGACGTTCGCTGCAGGTCCGCGCGCCCGCGCACCCGCGCGCCTGCCCGAACGCCCAGATGCGGCGAGTTGGTGGGTTCGCATTGATTTCGAGTTCCGCAGCTGCAAATCTGGGGTTTCGTACCGATTCGCAAATCGGAGGGTTCGCATTGATTTCGGGCTTTTTGGCGCTCATGTCGCAGCAAATCGGAGGGTTCGTACTTTTCATAAAGCACCTTTAAAGCTCTGAACAGGTGTTTTAATTTTTGCCATGTTGCAAATCGGGGGTTGCTCAGTGCGTACCCCCCGATTTGCCGCGACATGAGCGCCAAAAAGCCCGAAATCAATGCGAACCCCCCGATCCGCCGCAGCCGCCCATCGCGAATCAATGCGAACCCCCCGATTTGCTGCGCTCGCCCATCGCGAATCGATGCGAATCCTCCAATTCGCCGAGGGTGCTCGACCCGAAAAAGTGCGAACCCTCCGATCCGCCGCAGCTCTGCGCATTGAATCGGGCAGGCTACCAAAAAAAGCTACACGTGCTCGCCGATGAGCTTTTCCATCCAAATCATGTTGTACCAGCGGCCGAACTTGTAGCTGCATTTGTGGAATTCGCCAACCGTTTTGAACCCGAGATGGCTGTGAAATTGCTCGCTATTCCTCGTCAGATACTCGTCTTCCTCGATGGGGCTGGCGATGCAAGCGTAAAGGTTCAGAATGCCTCTCGTCCCAAGCTGTTTCTCCAGCTCTTCGTAGAGGGCGCGGCCATAACCTCTGCCTCTTGCGTTGCAGTCGACGTAAATGCTCACCTCGCATGAACGTTCGTAGGCAGCGCGCGTTTTGAAAGGGCCAGCATAGGTGAATCCGCGAATCTCCCCGTCATCCTCGACGACGAGATACGGGTACTTCTCCAGCGTCATGGCAATGCGGCGCTCAAATTCGTCGAGCGGGGGAACGTCGAGTTCGAACGAGATGGCGGTGTTTACCACGTAGTAGGCGTAGATTTCGAGAATGCGTTCGGCATCGGCTGTGCTCGCATTTCGTATCACTGTCGGGTTTCCTTTCCGTCCGCCTGCCATCTGATTGGGTAAAATGGTGATACCACAAACAGCGTGTGGAGTATCGCGTACGGCAGCGGCAATCGAGCTAAAACCATGATAAAGCCTGCCAACGATCGTGGACGAGTCTGCGGAAAGGATGAACGACGCCGCGACCGTACCTGTTATAGCAAACCTCATCGAGGGCTAGCGAGGAGGCCCAGATGGCAAAGAGCGAGCTGGAGCTCGGTACCGTCGCCGCCCTGGCTCAATATGGTGAGGCCGTAGCGGTGTACCTCATCGAGGACTAGCGAGGAGGACCAGATGGCAAAGAAAGAGTTGAAGCTTCGCGCCGTCGTCGCCCCGACTCAAACGGTGGTTGCGTCGGCGTATGACGAGGAGGGAAAGGCGCAGGCTTGCACGCTTGCTTTCTACATGGTGAGCAGCCACGTTCCTCCGTGCGTGACAATTGCGATCAACGCGACGCAGAAGCGCAAGACGTTGCAGGCGCTATTGTACAGCAAGGCGTTCGTGCTCGGTTTTCCCAGCGTCGAACAGGTCAGGGAAGCTGATTACCTCGGCGTGGAGACGGGGTACAACGCCGACAAACTAAAAAACGCCGGGTTCTCCACGAGCGACGCGGTAACGGTCCATGCGCCCATCGTGGACGAGTTCGCGCTTTCGCTTGAATGCGAAGTCGTGCACACGGTCACGGTCGGAAGCCACATGCAGGTGACCGGCGAGGTGAAGCGAATCCTTGCCGACGAGCGAATTCTGAACGAGAAGGGCAAGATTCTCCTAGACAAGCTGCAACCGATTATCTATGACGAGGAACAATTCCGATACCTGTCGCTTGGCGGCAAGGTCGCCGATGCTTTCAGGCTCGGCGCGGAGATGAAGAAATCCCTGGAGTGATTCTCATGTTTTTGCCGATAACGGCAAAAATAGGGTAATACCGCAATCGAGCGGAGGGGCTTATGGTCGAGAACTTCGAAGTTAAGAGCACCGCAGAGCAAGTCAAGGGCGGTGCTGCCGAAGAGCGAGATGCGCGTTTGGCCAAGATTCGGGAAAAGAAAGCTGCCGATGAGGTGACGGCAGCCGAGGTCGTTCGCGAGCGGCAGGCTGCCGAAGAGGAGGCTGCGCGCGCCGAAGCGCAGCGCCAGGCGGCAGAGGAAGAAGCGCGCCAAGCTGCAGAAGAGGCGGCGCGCAAAAAAGCCGAAGCGCAACGTGAGGCGGTTCAGAAAATCGGCTCGGCGGCGCTTGCGGCTGGTGGTGCAGTTGTGGGCTCTGCGGCCGAGCGCGCCAAGAAAGGCGAGCTCAAGGCCTCACCCAAAACGGTGTTTTTCGTCATTGCTGCCATCGCGATCATCGCGTTGCTGCTGTTTTTGGCCTGGCCGCGTATTTCGGCGATGTTGTCGCCACAGCCTGAGCCCGAATCCCAGACGTACACGACAACCCAGATGGAAAGTCCCAACGTTATGGCCAACACGGCCGCCGAAATACACGAGGCCATCCTAGGCGAAGCGCGCCAAAAGAGCGAGCTTGTCGTTTGGGAGCAAGATGTGCAGGTCGAAAGCCAGATATCCCAAGCGCTTGCCAACCTCTCCATCTTCAAGAAGACCAAGACCGTACACAGCTTCGGTACTGGCGTCTACACGGTTGACATGGGGAAAATCGACGGCGGGGCTATTACGATTATCGAGGATTCTCATATCGTCACGATTCAGATTCCCCATGCGAAGTTGAGCTATGTTACCAAGGACCTCGCGAAGACCGAGTTCGAGGATACCCAGCATGCACTTTTGGGATTTGGCGAAATCAAGCTCACTCAGGAGCAGCAAAACATTCTCGAGCAATCGATAGAGGATGCCATGCGCGCCGAACTTGAG
>CADBQL010000335.1 GCA_902796815.1 uncultured Coriobacteriaceae bacterium
GATGAAATATGCGCAATCCGCGAAAGTCGGCTCCATTGCCGAAGCGGCGTTGCAGGCAAACGGATACTTCGAGGCGGCACAAGGCGCTGCAGATGATTACCTGCGCGAAATAAAGCAGCTGCGCGACGAACTCGTCGCCCGCGCGAATGCGAGCGCCAGACAGATGCCCGCGCAAGCAGCCGCCCTATCTGGCCAGATGAGTCCGCAAGCCGCACAACGCTCACGCGAACGGATGCAGGCGCAGGCCGAAGCATACGCGCGTGATGTGCAGGCGTACGCAGACAACGTCATCGCACGCGCAAATGAACACGCGAGCCAAATCGTGACAGGAGCGCAGGCAAAAGCCGATGCCATAGTGGCCAAAGCGAACAAAGACGCACAAGTCATACTCGCACGTGCAGAGGTACAGGCCGGCGCTAACAAAGCAGGAAGCGTTGCAAGCGGCGGCCTTGGCAATGCAGGCGCGACAACCTCAGGCGCTAGAATGGGCGCAAGCGCAGCGCATGAAGCTCGTACGACAGGAGCGTCCGGGCAAAGCGGCGCCGCATACGATCGCGGTAATACCCCACAACATCGAGGCGGCCTTGCCTCACGCGCTTTTTCGTCGAGCGACACCCCGAGGCGCGGTCGGCATTCAAAGCTCGCAAGTGGAGCGCTGCTTTAGATGGCTGACCTGGAGCAGCGGATTTCCGACGACGAAATACGCGCAGCACACGCTCATGGCAGCGCGGGTTTCAAACCGTTGCCGTTTTCTGCCCACGACGTTCGCCGCGAGATTCAGCGCACTCGAAATTCTGGGCGCAGGCGTATCGTCTTGGCCATAGTCGCGGCAATTGTCCTCATCGCCATTTTGCTCGCTATCTTCGTCTTCAGAATTCCCGAACAGCTGCTCACCGTCGAGACCAGCTCCATGGGACCGACGGTGAGCTTTATCCCAAGGGCGTGACTCATTCGGAAATGAGTTTTGCCCCTGGGGCGCGACTCATTGCCCGAGCGCGGGCCGCCGCCGATGAGTGAGTTTCGCCCCTGGGGCGCGACTCATTCGCCAGAAGATGTGGTTCGCATGGCTAAAGCTGCGCTCGGCGCATGCGTACGCTCATGTCGAGCGGTTTGGCAAAATGCAGGCACGTCGTAGCTAATCCGTCAACGCCGGTCGCAGCGTAAGCGCGGGCATTCTCGACGTTAACGCCACCTGCGGCAATAATCGTTAGCCTCTCATCAATTGAGCGCAGCTCGCGCACCAACTCTGCTAGCTCGTCGACTGGCATTTTGTCGAGCTGGACCCCGTCGACGCCGGCGCGAGCAAGGCGGACTGCACTTTGAGCCGTCGCTTCCACAAAGAGCTTTTTTTCGCACAAGTGCGCTTTGATCTGGGGCAAGTCGGCGATAAAGGCATCCACGCCGCTTAGGGCACACACGCCGTCGGCATGATCCTCAGCGCCGCCAGCGCCCCCGCCATTCGCAACGCCTAGCGCGCCTTCGCAGTCTGCCGTTTCCGCAACGATTCCGCCGTCCACGCTTCCCTGTTTATAGAATGTCAAATGATGGTCGAACACGAGAGCGGTTTCCGAAAGCCCCAGACGATGCGGAAACGCCCCGCCAGCCATAACCGCCTTCGTGCCAAGCAACTTGGTGCCTGGCATCGACTTTCGCGTGGTCAGGACTTCGCAATGCGGATTGGACGCATGCGCCTCATCGACCATGCGGCGCGCCTTCGTGGCAAGCGCCGAATAGTACTCGAAGATGTTCAGGCAGCATTTCCATCCCATATGAAGCGCTGCCGCAGGTCCTTCCACATGCATGAACGAATCCCCTGCCGCCAAACGCGTGCCCGTCGGGGCATAATCGACAACACGGCCGCCGAGCATGCCGAATATTCGCGCAGCCTCTTCGGTGCCGACGAGTACGGCATCGTCTCGTGTGAAATACTCCATCTGACCAGGTTCGTCACCAATTCCGAGCACATGAGTCGTCAGATCGATGCTCGGCACGTCGTCAGCGATAAGTTGTTCCAAATAGCTGTCAGGTATGTACATGATGCCCTCTCTTTCTGCTCTATACACTATAGAGCATTATGTTTGCCGCGCAATAACGGCAATGAGTTTCGCCCCTGGGGCGCGACTCACTGCCAGAGCGCGCCTGCCGCCGCCGAATGGGTTTCGCCCCTGGGGCGCGACTCACTGCCGAGGTGCAGGCTGCCGCCGATGAGTTTCGCCCCTGGGGCGCGACTCACTGCCGGAGCGCGGGCCGCTCGCTCACAATCCGAGGAAATGGCGCACTTCGGGCCCATGCTCGGCAGCAAAGAGCTCGTTGGCCGAAACGACGCAGCGCAAGCTTCCGTCGAGGATGATGCCTACGCGGTCAGCAAGCGTCTGCGCCTCGTTGAAATCGTGCGTTACGAACACAATCGTGCACCCGAAGCGCGCGTGGATATCTCGCAGCGTCTCGTACATGATGCCCTTGGTCGTCGGGTCGAGAGCCGAAAACGGCTCGTCGAGGATGAGGATATCGGGGCGCATGACGAGCGCGCGTGCGAGCGCGACGCGTTGCGCCTCACCACCACTGATCACGCCCGGGAAGCGCTGCGCCAAATGACCGATTCCAAAAAGCTCGAGCATTTCGCTTACGCGCTCTTCCACATCTGGGCGACGCGGACGGGCGCGGCGCAGACCGTATGCGATGTTTTCCCACACGTTCAAATGGGGAAACAAAGCGTAATCCTGATAAAGTATTCCCAGGTGTCGCTGCTGAATAGGCAAGCTTTGGGCCTCTTTCCCATCGAGCAGAATCGACCCCTCATCGATGGGATAGGCCCCGGCAATCGACTCCATGAGCACGGTTTTTCCCGATCCGGTCGAACCGAGGATGGCGAAAATTTCACCCGCATGGACGTCGAGCCCATCAACTCGGAGCACGAACTCGCCACGCGTGACGCGCAGATTGCTTATGTGTATCGTTCCAGCCATTCGTCCCCCAAGGTCGTCAAAAAGCCCCGCCGTTGAACTGGGCGGACAGGCTTAGAGCCAGCGTAAACAGTAGCCGCTCTCTCCCCTTTCGGCCAACCGGCCC
>CADBQL010000336.1 GCA_902796815.1 uncultured Coriobacteriaceae bacterium
CTCCCCCACGCCATGCACTCTGCGCCTGCGGGCATAGCCGCTTCCTATGCGCGCGGTCGAAAGGCGGGCGCTCGAAAGGCCCGAGATGGGGCAGGGCTGCAGGGGGCGACCCCAGTTATTACCGCCCTACGAGGCCGTGCCGCGCTCGATTTTCGCACACAAAAATCTTCACAATTTCCGCGACCTGGGGAAACGCGAGTTGTGAATTTTTTTGTGTGCGAAAAATCGAGCGCGGCACGGCCTCGTAGGGTTGCCTGCCACATTTCTTGGCCGTCTCAGGGGGACAAAACAACCAGGTTAGCCGTTGCGCTCGGAGTGCGCTACAATGAAGCGGTTATACATCGACTGCACGAGGAGGCCTCATGGCTCTTTCGATTGGAATCGTCGGCTTGCCCAACGTGGGAAAGTCCACGCTATTCAACGCACTGACCAGCGCAGGTGCGCTGGCAGCCAATTATCCGTTCGCAACCATCGAACCCAATGTTGGCGTCGTGCCCGTACCCGACGCGCGCCTCGAAGAGCTCGCCAAAATCGACCATCCAGCCCAAATCGTGCCGGCAACCGTCGAATTCGTCGACATCGCAGGCCTCGTAGCAGGCGCATCTCGTGGCGAGGGGCTCGGGAACCAGTTCTTGGCCAATATCCGCGAAACAGACGCCATCTGCGAAGTCGTGCGCTTTTTCAGCGATCCCGACGTCGTACACGTCGATGGTAAAGTCAACCCTTCGAGCGATGTCGAAACCATCAAGACAGAGCTCATACTCGCCGACATCGCCACAATCGACAAGGCGCTCCCCCGCCTCGAGAAAGACGCGCGCCGCGATAAAGCGCTCGCTTTCAAATTCGAAACCGCCAAAAAGGTGCTTGACGGGCTCAACGAGGGCCATCGCGCCCGCACGCTCGATCTGTCAGACGAAGAGCGCGAGGCTATTTACGATTTGCACCTGTTGACTTCCAAGCCGATTCTTTACGTTGCGAACGTTGACGAGGACCAGGTCACAGCAGAACTTGCAGAAATTGACGGTTGCGCACCCGTACCAATTTCCGCAAAGATCGAGGCGGACCTTGCCGACATGGATCCCGAGGATGCTGCGATGTTCCTCGAGGAAATGGGGCTTGAAGAAAGCGGCCTTGCACGACTCGCACGCGAGGCGTATGCGTTACTTGGACTGCAGAGCTATTTCACCAGCGGCGAAAAGGAGACCAAGGCCTGGACGATTCCCATCGGCGCCAAGGCCCCGCAAGCCGCCGGTGTAATCCATTCGGATTTTGAGCGCGGCTTCATCAAGGCCGAAACAGCTTCGTATGAGGACTACGTATCCCTTGGCGGCGAAAAGGGCTGTCGCGAAGCTGGCAAACTACGCCAAGAAGGCAAGGAATACGTCGTCCAAGATGGCGACGTCATGCACTTCAAGTTCAACGTGTAACACGAAAAGACAATCGGCTATCTCGCAACGAGTCGCGCCCCTGGGGAATGAGTCATGCCCCAGGGGCGCGGCTCATTGGAGCAAGGGAAACGGAGCCCGCCGACCGATAGACGTGCGTCCTCCCAAGCAGCTACGTTAGGAGGGGTGCGATTCCCCAATGAGTCATGCCCCAGGGGCGCGACTCATTGGAGCAAGCTCTCCGCTCTGCGAGATGAGTCACGCCCCAGGGGCGAAACTCACTCATTCCTAGAAAATATATCCGAGCTGCTGCATCTGGGATTTGGTCTTGCCAAAATACGTGTGATCTGGCGCCGCATAGGGACCGTAATCCTGCCACCAGGGATTCAGGGGGTCATCCCAGGTGACATCGTAGTAGCGAGACCCTACGCGGCAAACTACGTGATCGTTGTAATAGCTTGAACCGGGCGATGTGCATTCGACAACTCGAGCGTCTTTCACACCTGCCGCCTGCAAAAGCCTCACAAACGAGACGGTATAGCCATAGCAGGAGCCGCGATGCTTTATAAGCACGCCGTATGAAGAGTCCGCCAACGCTTCAGTTGTAGTAGGCCAGATAGCCGCTGCCGTCTTATAGGCCGTCTGTTTAACCAGGTAATCATGTATATAGCGGATGACGCTGCTGGTGCCACCGTGTTCCTTTGCTTTCTTTGCGACGGCTTTCACCTTGTTTTTCACAATTGTTATCTGAGTCTTATTCAGGGTATAGTTCAAACGCACACCGACGATGACGGCGGCATGATAGTCATCACTCCATTTCGTACGTGGATAACCGAATGAATCGAGTCCATAGCAATCCATGAAAAGGGGAGATTCGGCAACCGCACTGGAATACAGGTGCCTGACGATTTTTTGATAATCGGAG
>CADBQL010000337.1 GCA_902796815.1 uncultured Coriobacteriaceae bacterium
ACCAGCTCTGCTGGCACGTTGAATCCCGTCGCCGAATGAGTTTTGCCCCTGGGGTGTGACTCATTATTGTCAGGGGGGTACTGCCAACGTGGGGGGCTAGACCCGTTCACGCATGTGTCTTGCTCCAAAATGAGAGCCGTTGCCGAATGAGTTTTGCCCCTGGGGAGTGACTCATGCCCCAGGGGCAAGACTCATTCGGCGACTTGGCCCGTTGCGGGTGGGGTATGGAATGCGGTTCGACGCCGAGAAGCCTAGCTGATCCGGTGATGTGTTAAAAAATCGCGTAAAAGATTGATTTTTCCAAATCAGAATATGTTGATGATAATAAAATGAGTAAATGTTTGAATAATTCGTGATAGCTCGAGTATCGAAGATTTAATAAGCTTTTGACCTGCTAAAACAGAATCGAAAAGTGTCCAATACTCGAGTACTTACGAAATATTCAAACATATTCGCAATAAATTAACATTTCCTGATGCTGAATGCTAAAAATCAAACATATAGCGCATTAATTAACATAGTAGCGAGTCGTTTTGCTTTCTTGTGGCGTTAATCATGCTCGGATAAGCACAATTTCGGCCCAAAGCTCGTTCGACTTGCGTTTTATAGGCGAGATTTGCCCGGCGTGGCATGCTTCAACGTAGGTGGGTGCGTTCGGCGGCGGCGCCGTAGCAGCGGGCATCCATGGCTTGCGCGAGCGTGCCAGCCCTGCGAAAGAGGCAAACGAACAAAGCTGCGAAGGCAGCCGCCCAGGTACGCGCCAAAGCGAACAGCCCGCGCGCCGACTCTGCACCGCGAGAAACTTGCGCTGCTCGGATTCGTGCGAATTCGATTTCGATGACGGGAATGAAGCGCACCGAAAGCGCAAGCGTGAAGGCGATGTCATCGACTGGCAGGCCCACGATGCGAATCGGCTTGATGAGACTGCGAAATGCGTCGAGTAGCTGATCTGTAGTCGTAGTCAGGCAAACGACGAAGCTCGCAGCAACGAGAACGACCATTCGAACAGCAAAAAAAGCCCCATCGAGCAAGCCGTTCAAGCTCGGCTCTGCCATGACATGAAACGCCCACGAAAAACCCGCCAGCACAAATACCGGTCCGAGCATGCGGCACAATCGCTCGAGAGAAAGGCGCGAAAGCGCACACGAAACGAGCGTGACGAGGACGAACAATGCGAGGCCCCAGCTCGTGCGCACGAAAAAGATTGCAATCGAGAACGCCAGAAGCATGCAGATTTTCACCCGTGCATCGACTCGATGCACGGGCGAGATGTTTTCCGAGTATGAAGAAAGAACAGATCGCACTACGTATTAAAAATGAGTTTTGCCCCTGGGGCAAAACTCATTCCCCTAATCAGTTACGCCGTCAGCGTGGCGAATTTGCTTGCGTTTGATCTTGCCGCCAACTGTTTTGGGCAGCTCGTCGATGTATTCGACGATGCGTGGGTACTTGTAGGGTGCAGTCTCGTGCTTGACCCAATTCTGCAGCTCGCGGGTAAGCTCATCGGATGGAGTCCAGCCGTTTGCGAGCACGACCGTGGCTTTCACGACGAGGCCGCGAATGGGATCGGGGGCGGCTGTGACGGCGCATTCGATGACGGCATCGTGCTTGACGAGCGCGCTTTCGACTTCAAAAGGACTGATGCGGTAACCTGAGCACTTGATGACGTCGTCGTTGCGTCCGACGAAGCTCACGTAGCCAGCCCCATCACGCCAAGCCATGTCGTGCAGGTTGTAGTACTCGCCGCCGACGGTTTCCTCTGTGACTTCGGGCATGTTGTAGTAGCCGACAAACAGGCCAGGCGGGTAAGCTTCTTTGAGCCCTGTAATGCAGATGGCGCCCTCTTCACCGTCGTCAACTTCGTTTCCGTCGTCGTCGAGCAGCTTGATGTTGAGCAGCGGCGAGGGCTTTCCCATCGATCCGGGCTTCGGCTCGATCCACGGAAACGTTGCGAGCAGCACTGGCCCTTCGGTCTGGCCGAATCCCTCGCGGATTTTCTTGCCGGTGAGCTTTTCCCATTTGATCGTGACCTCAGCGTTGAGCGGCTCACCCGCCGTCGCGAAGTTCTGAATCGACGAAAGGTCGTATGCCGCCACATCCTCCTGCAGCATGAAGCGGTACATTGTCGGCGGCGCGCAGAACGTTGTGAGCTGGTAATTCTGCATGTGCTGCAGCAACTTCTCTGGCACGAACTTCTTCATGTCGTAGCAAAAAATCGTTGCACCGGCAATCCATTGGCCGTAAATCTTTCCCCAACCGAACTTCGCCCAGCCGCTGTCGGTCACGCTCATGTGCAAGCAGTTCTCGCGCACTTGCTGCCAATACTTCGCGGTCAGGATGTGGCCGAGCGGGTGCGCGTAGTTATGCATGACGGGCTTGGGGTGCCCGGTTGTGCCGCTGGTAAAGTAGATGAGCATGATGTCTTTGCTGGTCACCGCTTCGGGTGAGCCTGCTTCTGGTCGCGCCCATGTTTCGGGTTCATCGGCTATGAGCTCGTCGAACGAAAGCCAGCCTTCGCGCGAGCCGGCCACGCATATGCGGTTTTTGATGGAGGGAGATTCAGGAAGCGCGCCTTCCACCTGCGAGCAGACGTAGTCATCAGCGATGCAGACCATCATTTTGACTTGGCATGCGTTTGCGCGGTAGACGATGTCGTGCGAGGTCAGCTGAAGGGTGGCGGGTATGACCGTTGCGCCGAGCTTGCACAGCGCGCTTGCGACCACCCAATATTCCCAGCGGCGTCGCAGGATGCACATGACGATGTCACCCTTGCCGATGCCGAGCTTCTTGAACGCGTTGGCCGTCTTGTTGGAGAGCCGGCTGATGTCGGTGAACGTGAAAACCCGTTCGTTTTCGTCGTCGTCACACCATACGAGTGCCCGTTTTTCGGGCTCGACGCGGGCCCACTCGTCGACCACGTCGTATCCGAAATTGAAAGCTTCGGGCACGTTGATCTTGAAGTTTTGGTAAAAATCCTCGTAGGAGTCGAACTCGATGCGGGGGCAATACTTTTTGAGAATGTAGTCCATGTGTTAGTTCCTGTCTGAAGCCTTGAAGCTTCTGCGCTGTTCGGTTGCTCAGTTGTCCTGCCCGCCGATACCTGCGCTATTCGGCGATAACGGTCACAAACCGCGCGGGTACCGAGCTTCCGCAGCGCTGGCCGTGCTGAAGCTGCGGGTTAAAATAAATGCTGTCGCCAGCGTTGAGCGCGAATTCCTCGTCTTCGATGGTGACGATAACCGTTCCCTCGAGCACGAGGTTGAACTCCTGGCCGCCGTGGGTCACGAGTTTGGCGGGCTCGTCGGAGGGGTCGAGCACGACTTCGAGCGGTTGCATGATCTTGTTGCGAATACGCCAGGCCAAATCATCGTAGTGATAGCCAGGGTAACGGTCGACTTCTTTTCCTTCACCAGAACGAACGACCTGGTATGTATCGAGCTTGGCTGCTGTCCCGGTCAAGATTTCGGTGAATTCGACGCCGAATTTGCGCGCCATATGGTAGACGGCAGAAATAGGCACGCCTGCGCCCGTCGCTTCCCAACGCTTGTAGCGTTCGACATCGACTTCGAGGTCGGCGGCCATCTCTTCGACCGTAACATCACAAGCTTCGCGCAGGCCCTGCATGCGGCGACCGATTTCCCTAAGTTCTTGTTCGTCCTGAGCCATGGTGACCAACTTTCTTCGAGCGATAGCAATTTGATTCGCAAAAATATATCCAATAATTCTTGCACGAACTCGCACCTCATGCAAGCGAAATGAGCATGCTCTCTCCACGAGCAACCGCTAGGTTGATTGACCTTTATTGCCAAACTAAGTGCAGGATTATGTTTGCATCCCCACCTCGGTGGCGATACGTCCCAATTCGTAACCTTCTGTGAAAATATTCTCGTATAAGGCAAGAAATAGTATCATGTATATGCCCCTCAGCGTAGGGGAGGAGAGCGCGAAAGGAGCGAGAGTGTCGATACCTGAAATGATTTCCCTCGAAGATGCACGCGAATTGGTGCTTTCATGCGTGGAGCCGCTTGAGGCCGAAGAGGTTGGCGTGCTTGACGTGATTGGCCGTGTCGCTGCGCAGGATTTGGCGAGCGATATCGACATCGCACCGTTTGCCCATGCGGCAATGGACGGATTTGCCATGCGCGCCGCTCAGCTTGAGGCAGCGAGTGCAGATGCGCCGGTCGAACTCGATGTTATAGCCGAAGTCCCAGCAGGCTCGTGGTATGATGGGCCAATTGAAGAGGGGAAATGCGTGCGCATCATGACGGGGGCGCCGCTTCCGAACGACGCTGATGCCGTGGTCAAGTACGAAATTGTGGATATTGTCTCCGGCGATGGGCGCGAAGGCAGTCGCGTTTCTTTTGCGCAGCCCGCACATGTCGGCGACAACATCCGGGCAGCGGGGGAGGAAGCCCGCGCTGGCGAAGTGATCGTGCAGGCTGGCGAAGTTGTACATTCTGCTGGTGTTGGCTTCTTGACTGGCTGCGGTGCGACGCGTGTCAAGACGTATCGTCGTCCCAAAGTGGCCATTATTGCAACGGGTTCCGAGCTTGTCGATCCAACCGAGGTTCCTACGCAGGGGAAAATCCGTAACTCAAACAGTTACGCACTTGCGGCTTGTGCAATCGACGCTGGTGCAGTTCCGACGGTGTTGCCTATTGCCGCCGACGACTTCGAAGGCCTTAAGGCCGAGGTACTCGCCGCGACGCAGGATTACGATTTTGTGGTAACGAGCGGCGGGGCGGCCAACGGTGATTACGATTTCATCAAGCAAGTCGTCGATGCGGCAGGCGAGCTGCTCATGACAACGGTCAACATGCGTCCCGGCAAGGCGCAGACGTTCGGCGTCGTTAACGACACGCCTGTGTTCGGGCTGCCGGGCAATCCTGCAGCCGCTTATCTGGGTTTCGAAATGATCATACGTCCGGCTTTGCGCAAGATGCAGGGATATTCGCATTTCGAGCGTCCGCATGTTCAGGCGAAGCTGGCGAGCGCTACTAAGAAAAAGGATCCGCGCCGTGTTTTCAACCGCGGTACGCTGACCAAGGATGCTGATGGAATGTACCTGGTCACGCCGGCGAAGAATCAAAGTTCAGGGCTGTTTGGGCCCATCCAGCGCTCGAACTGCTTTATCGTCTTACCTGAAGGGCCAAATACCTATCAGGAAGGCGACATCATGGATTGCGTGCTGCTCGATATTCCAGAAG
This sequence comes from uncultured Coriobacteriaceae bacterium, assembly GCA_902796815.1. Lineage (GTDB taxonomy): Bacteria > Actinomycetota > Coriobacteriia > Coriobacteriales > Eggerthellaceae > UBA9715. The sequence goes on from CADBQL010000337.1 coordinate 5,208, forward strand.
AGGTGGTGCTGTAATGGCTGATCTGAAGTTCGCAATTGTAACCTGCTCGGATACCCGCTCGATTGAGGAAGATACCGCAGGAGCAGCCCTCGAGGAGCTTATCGCCGAAAACGGATGGACATGCGCAAGCCGCGTGATCGTCAAGGACGAGCGTGCCGATATCGCTGCCGCTATCGTCGAGGCGTGCGACACGATCGATGCCGATATCGTTTTGACCTGCGGCGGAAGTGGGCTTTCGCTGCGGGATGTGACGCCTGAGGCAACACAGGACGTCTGCGAGCGCAATGTACCCGGCATCGCCGAGGCCATGCGCGCTCATAGTCTGGCCATCACGCCCTTTGCGATGCTTTCGCGAGCGCTCTGCATGCAGCGCGGCCGTCACATCGTCATTAACCTGCCTGGTAGCGAAAAGGCCGCTCGCGAGAACTGGGACGGCATCGTCGCCGCTCTTCCACATGCCGCCAAGATGATGGCGGGCGGCGGCCACTAGTGCGGGGCGGGGGCCAGACCCCCGTCCCGATTGACCCCGTCCCGCTCACGCAGCATCCTAGTGACATCTATATTTCGGTGAAAAAGTACTTGACCTCGACCTCAAGCGCGTCGGCTAGGTCGAAGAGCACATCAAGGCTCGGAGCTTGCTTGCCGCATTCGATGCGTGAAATATAGGCATGGTCACTCCTGCCGATCATCACGGCAAGTGTGGTTTGGGACAGATGGTTATGTATGCGTGCCTGCGCTACTGCATGCCCAATCGATCTTAGCCTTTTCGTCATAAGCTCCATACGGAAAAGGCTATCCATCTGCCCAAGGGCGCTGTGACGTATGCGTCACATGTTTATACTGGGCGATTTGCGAATAGATAATGCGTTTAGTCGCATTGGAGCGGCGGGATGGTGGCGACGAAGTTGATAAAATGCAGTATATCTTCGTCGCTTCGATTTGGGCTCGCTCCTCGTTTTATCAGAGCGAACTCGGGCGAAAACGAGGAGCGTATGTTCGAACGCGCTTGGCGCTTACTTTCCGCAACACTTTTTATATTTGAGGCCGCTGCCACAGGGGCACAGATCGTTGCGGCCGACTTTGCCGTTACTGTTGATCGCCCCGTTCGTTGCTGCGCCATGCCGCATCTGAACAAGCTCGTCGGTCGACCAGCCGTTGTTCGGCCACGTCGGGAGCCCATCACATAGATTGCTCCACAAATCGAGCACCTCTTGCACCTGGTCAACTTGGGGCACGAAGTCATTTGCTTCTAGAATTGCGAAAAGCCTTTGCGCACCATCGTCGGGCAGGCCCCATTGCGCTTCTTCGATGAGGCCTTCAATCGCCCGCTCCGAAAAATAGTAGTCGTCGCGGATGTCGGGCACGTGCTCATCAAGGTATTGGCAAAACGCCCAAGCGGGTTCGAGGCGCATTTTCCAGTCGTAGAGGCTGCGTGCTTCGAGCATCTCAGGTGATAGCGGGCGGGGCTCGATCCCCTGCTGGCGTGCTAACAGGTCTTTAAGCATCTCGCTAAGTTCGCCGCTTGCGACTGGCTCGACGAAGGACGGAGCGTCTTCGCGATCGGTTTCCTCCTGGTAAGCCCAGAAAAGCATGTAGTGCAGCACGTACATCTCGAACGATTCGGTTTTAAGCAGCTGGAAATTTGCGTATTCTTCTGCAATAGCCTGAATCAACAGCTTCAGGATCATTTCTTCGGACTGAATGCCGTTGGGATAGCAGCGGCGGTATTCGTTGATCGCGTCCCAAATGGGCACGATGCCTCGCAGCTCGGCGAGACTGTCGACAAGGCTTATGAGCTCGCGATATGCGCGAGCGCGATCGAGCAGCACGTCCCAATCGAAAGCCCGGACGATTTCGATAACCTCGTCGGGCATGACGAAAACGAACTCGTCACCATCGCGAAACACGTAGCTCAAGCCCACCTCATGGTTAGGAAGACCTTTCAGCGTTGAGATACTGCTGGAGCTGACGGTTTTTGTCCCTCCCTGTTCGGCCAGGTCGCGTAGGGCTTTCATGTGCGGTTCGGAAAGCTCTGCAACGATGTCGTGCACGGCGCCCTCGTCGGCGATGTGCTCGATGATGGCGTCAAAAAGCTCATCATCCCTCATGGCGCGAACGCCTTCCAATCCCAAGTAGGTCGCGAATCGCCGCGCATCGACTGGGTCTTCCTTGGCGAGCAGTTCCGAAAGACCGTGAGCAATCGGCCCCTGGCTGCATTCCGTCTCAAGGAGGTCGACGAGCCGCTCTGCGAGCTCGTCGTCATCGCGCATCATGTGGTCGTCGATGGCCTGCTCGCGCTCCTCGAACGTCAGGCCGGCAAGTACGCCGCAGTGCTGTCCGTAGTCGGCGTCGCTCCCGAGCGCAGCGAATCTGGCTTCGTAACCTTGGGCGGCAAAAACTCCAGCAGCATCGTCGTCATGCGCGTGAGCGTGGTGATGCTCGCAGCCGCAGCCGTCATCTGCGCCATGCAAGTCCTGAGGCGTTTGAGCGAGGTCATTGTCCGACGCCGCAGACGCGCGCAATGCGTTCGCTGCCTGCATGAGATCGTCAGAGCTTCGTGCGATCGTGCCCTCGTCGTACAACCGCTCGATTTCCTGCTCGAAAACAGGAATCAGCTCGTCTTCGATGTCGACCAGGCCAGTCACCAGGTATTCTGCGAATACAATTTGCCCGTCGAACGGTAGCAGCGTTGTTAGTACGGCAGCGGGCAGTTCGTCGAGAATGGTTTCGATATCTGATGTGGCCCCGCACACTTCGAATGCAAGGCCGTGCGTCATCAGCTTGATAGCGCCATCGGGAAAAACATCAGCGATAAAAAGCTTAGTTGGCGCTTCTTGCCATGAAGCGACGACCGCAAGCTCTCCATCGACGAGCTCGGCAGGGTTTTCTCGTACGAAATCGGCGATCACGTCAGTATTCTGCCATACCGCCTGCGCAACCTCGCTTAGGGCCTCTGCATCGATGCCGAACGGTTCTTGCGCATAGAGTCGTTCCTCGTCGACAACGCCGAGTCTACCATTTGCGTAACGCATTAAAGGGTCAAAAAGGTTGTGGAAACGCCTGCATTGCAGTCGGGATAGCATCATAGAAAACTCCGTTTCTCTCGTTCGTGCAAGTCTAGCGTATAGACAGCGCCGAGACAAAGAATGCAAGGCTTTCACAGAATGAGTTTTGCCCCTGGGGCAAAACTCATCGAAAGACTTTTTGACCTGCGCGATGAGTTACGCCCCTGGGGCGAAACTCATCGTCGATCAAGTCGCGACTCCTGGGGCGAAATTCATCGCAGCGAGTTGCATCCCCCTAGGGTATAGATCGGCGCGCGTGGTTGCGAATGAGGGCGGCGAGAGCGACGATGGCCAAAAGGCCAGCGATGACGGGATAAGCTATCAGGTAGCGCGAGGCTGTGCCGGCGATGTCGAAGATACCGTGCAAGCAGCTGCCAACGGTCAGCGCGCCGAGTGCGAGCGCCCATGCTTGGCGTGAGGAGCGCGGTAGCGGACGAGCTTTCGCCAGGTAGAGGGAAAGCATTACGCAGGCGCCGCCGAGCAGGGGGATGGCGAACATATACGTCATGAACGGGCTGTACACACCATGCGAGAACTGAGCATACACGAGCGCGAATAACCCACAGCCAAGAGTTGCGATGGCGTAGCGCCGTGCCGAGCTTGCGTGGGTCTTGTAGGAATTATCCAAAGTAGACAATGTCGCTCACCTTCCTTTCGCCGCCAACGTTTCCGCTGGTCGGATTGTTGAGTACTTCGCCCTTGAAGTACAGCGTGGTCGATCCGCCGCCGTCGAGGTTGTAAGCGAACGTTGTACCGTTGTCGATGAGCACCTGCGATAGCTCGTAGAGCGAAAGGCCTTCGTTGTCATTCGTGCGCCCGTCCGAAACTACGATGACGTAGTGCAAAGGGCTGACCATGCCGATGGCCGTGCGCGGATTGCTCGCTTTCGATTGGCCGACTTCTTCGTTTGCTTCGACGGCGATTTGCCCGTTATCGACGAGCACGGGCCCAAACGAAAGAACCTGCCAGGCGCCGTTTTGCTTGAGGGCTTCGGCGCTTACCTGGTCTTGCGAGGCAGCAGCCATGGTGCCGTCTCCGTACACAACGAGCGCATCGGTGCCGCTCGAGGCGGCGTCGCGATATAGAACTCCGTTTCGCAACACGTAACCGTCATCGCGGAATCCGTAATAGTCGCCGTTGATGGCTAGCACGGCGCCAGCGGCATTGGCCATATTCGAAGTCGTGTCCTTGAGGTTGCGCCCGAACGAATTCTGCGCGAGGGCGGTCTTAAGATATTCAGCGCTCGAAACCTGCACGTCAGCTACGTAGATGTCTGTTTCGTAGGCGCGTACTTTCGAAACGGTGATTTGCATGTTTTCGTCTGAATATGTCCCGATTTGCGTTCCGGCCGAAGTCGCCGATGCCGCTCCGGCGACGACGGCGGATGCGCTGGTTGCGGCCTGCGACGTGCTCTTGGACTCTGGCGAACCTGCGCCCTTCGAGCTTGAAGATCCCGATGGGGAAGTAGAACCCGACGAATTTGAACGCGAACGTTTGCCGTGCTTTTCGCCTTTACCGTGTGCGTGCGACGGTCTGGATTGCGAATCGTCGTCGCTTGTCTTCGCGTCAGCGTTTGCGCTGGCATTCGCGTCGACATTCGCGTCATCGCTCGCATCGGCATTCGCGTTGGCGCTTGCGTTCGAGCTTGTCGTGTTTGCCTGATTTTGAGTAGCAACGATGCTCGAAAAGTCCGCATCCTGCACGGTTTGCTCGACTCGTTCAAGTGCGAACGTATCAAGCAGCACGAATACCGTGAAACTGGCGAGCGCAATCGAGACGGCCCAAGTCCATGCGTTTTCTCGAATGTTGACGAGCAAGCCCGCGCGCTTATGGCGTTTTTCGCATGTATTCGCCCTTGAGCGCGCGTTGTCCTCTGCGTTAAACCGTCCGATACGGTCTGGAAGCGTTGTTTCCATAATCGGCCCCTTTCACAAGCATCGCATTGGAATGCGGTGCGGTTTTGAATACCCAGTTGCGCTGCACGAAATAGCTAATGGCGAAAAGCGTGCTGTCGACGACCACCTTGATGGCGACGAGTGGAAGCGGTGCCGCGGAGCAAATCGTGACCAATCCGGCGCTTGCGAGCATCTGGGCAAAAAACAGCAGTGCGTAGCGTAACCCCTGCGTGCGCCTGTCACCGCGTACGCTGCCCGTTTCGGAGAAGCTCCACCGTCTGTTGAGCGAGAAGTTCACCAGGCCCGATGCCATACGCGCGATGACAGTTGCCAGCGTGACGAGCAGGGCTGTTTCAAGGTTGAACAGCGTTGTGAAAAGCGCGAACAACCCCAAATCGACTGCCGAGCAGGCAAGCGAGCTTCCCGCGAACCGCACGAGTTCGCTATAGATGCGCACCGAATCTTTTACAGCCAAAAAATGCGATGTGGCGTTGTTGTCTTCGTAAACAGTGGCGATGGGCACCATGGCGAGTGGGATGTTGCGCTTTACGACTGCGGTGAGGAAGTTCATCTCGTATTCGTAGCGCATGCCCGGTATCGAAAGTGCGAATTGAGCAAGCGAGAGAGGGAAGGCGCGTAGGCCCGTTTGTGTGTCAGGGCAGCTCACGCCCGTGTCGAACTTGAAGTACGCCGAGCTAAACGAGTTGCCAAGGCGACTTCTCGCCGGCACATCGCGGCTGTTAAGGTCGCGTATGCCGATAACAACGTGGTCATGATGGCCGTCCGCAGCCCTGCAGACGCGCTCGACGTCGTCGGGCAGGTGCTGGCCGTCTCCGTCGACGGTCACGACATGGGTTGCCTCGGGGAACAGCTTGCGCACTGCAGCTAAGCCGGTCTTAATGGCGGCGCCTTTACCCAAGTTGATGGCGTGGTGGAGGACGCACGCTCCAAGGCGTTCCAGCTCGGCGAACAGCTCGTCGCATTTTGGCGCGCTTCCGTCGTTGACGATGACAAAGCGGCTCAATCCTCTTTTTTGTAGTTGGCAAACGAGCGAAACGATGCGTTCGTCAGGGTCGATTGTCGGGATGATAACGACAACGTTCATAATGGTCGACCTCCTTTTTTTGTCGTTGCTATTGCCGATCAT
>CADBQL010000338.1 GCA_902796815.1 uncultured Coriobacteriaceae bacterium
CGCCATCACCTTCGCCGTCACCCGACGTTGCGTAAACATCGTCTACCGAAACGGTAATCTCAGGATTCTTAACGCCGTTTTCGTTGGCAAGTTCGCGAGCCTTGTTACCGGCATATTCCTTACCGTATTCTCGAGCTTCATCCAAGCTCTCGAACCACTTCCGCTCCCATGCGGAATGGAGGTTGAAACCATCATTGTTATCGCCTGGCGTAATCAGGATCTTGACAGTTTCCATAACACGTCCAACCGCAGAGCCGATAGCGTTGGCGACTTCGGAATGCGGCGGAACGATGAGCTTGCAGCCGATACGCTTTGCCATAGGTGGCAACCACTGCGCAATGGGAGCGCCGACGCCAATCAGAGGAATAGTGGGGTTGACGTTCGCCGATAGGTAGGTACCCGGATCTGCATGGAGCTGCTTGTTGAAGAAATACCAAGCGCCCGGATCCGTCTTGAGGTCGAATCCTCCGCCTTCGTAATTGACCAAGCTCTGGCATGCCGCATAGGCAAGCTCGTCAATGACGCGATCGATGGCTTCAGCCAAGAACACGTCAAACGTCTTGTTGAAGCGCTTACCGAGCAAGGTCACGGCGAGTTTAGATGCATCATCATTCCAAATCTTGATGTCACCACTCGCATGGAGCAAGTCGGTAGGGGTGACGGAAATACGGCCGAGTACGCCAGCGTTAACGAGACGGTCGAACTTCAAGAGGTTCGGCATTACGTCAAGCCTCTTGGAAATTTCGAAAATGTTATGCGGACCGTCTTCGAGCGCATCAAGCACGCGAAGCTCTACGTCACTATATACGTTCGTGGCCTCTTTGTTCTTAATTTCAAAGCAATCGACCACCTGGAAGTTATTCAGCAGGTAACCGAACGGAATATCGACAAGCTCAAGCTCACGATACAGGTAGGGATGCTCGGACACCGCAACCGCGATGGGGATGACGCGCGTCGGACCCACATGAAGCTTGCGCTCCATGTCCATCCAGATGCAGCTGTCTCCACCGAGTCCGAACGTGCTGATTGCAGCAGCCTTCACACGCGTGCGGAATCCGCCGACGAAAGCACCTTCCTCGTCGATGCGGGGGATGCCGTTCTTCGTTACAGCAACGTCGCTGGTCGTTCCACCCATATCAAAAACGAATGCGTCTTTGGCGTCGGACAGGAACGATGCGCCGATGATACTGGCTGCAGGACCGGACAACATGGTCTCGATCGGTTTGTCCTTCGCCTTTGCCTCGCCGATAAGCGTGCCATCGCCGCGCACCACCATAATGGGAGCTTTGATGCCCTTACGGTCAAGCGAAATACGCACCGACTTCATCAAGTTGTCGATAATCGGCATGAGCTTAGCGTTGAGAACCGTCGTAACAGTACGCTCGTAGATGCCAAGGGAACGCGTCAGGTCATGCGCGCACACGACAGGAACGTCTAAGACTTCCTTGACGATCGCCTTCACCTTGAGCTCGTGCTCAGGGTTGCGCACGCTCAGATATCCCGAAACGGCAACGGCGTCTATCTGTCCGCGCATTGACTCGAGCGCTTCGCGCACTGCGGCGTCATCGAACGGCTCCTTTTCTTGGCCTTTTACGTTATGGCCACCCGGGACCGTGCGAATGCAGGTCGCGGGAATTTCCTTGCTAGCATCGGGGGTGTACCCGAGCATGATAAGCCCAACTTCGCAGCCCGCTCCTTCGACGATGGCGTTCGTGGCCAGCGTCGTCGACATCGAAACTACTTCGATTTTATCGAGCTCATCGAACTCAACAGCCTCGATGACGCGCGTAATGCCGATGCTCAGGTCTTCGCGTGTCGTGCGGCTCTTAGCCTTTGCGAGCACTTCACGAGCAACACGGTCGAACACAACGCCATCGGTATACGTTCCGCCCGTATCAATACCCAAAACTAATGACATTTTCCGTCTCCCCCTTTATAACTCCTAGGCACGGGGAAACTGCCCGTAAGCAATTTCCCCGTGCTCTATCTAGAAGCTATATTTTGTTACTTGTAACCACTCAGACTATTCACCCGGCATATGGCCGACTGCGTTCTCGACGCACTCGCGAATCTTCGCGGCGAGGCCCTTCTCCAGCGCGGGAGGCTCATGGTTCTCGATGATGTCGCGTACCTTCTCGTTTGCGACCTGCTTAAGCGTCTTGCCACCCTTGCTCTCCCAGATCTCGCGAGCGCCACGCTCGACGAGACGGGTCTGGTAGTCAACGCGGGGGTTCTTCGGCTCGAATACGCTGTCGTCCGGCTCCTCGGGAAGCTCGGCCGGCTCGAAACGTCCGCCGGGACCCTCATCCTCGATCTCCTCGAGCGAGAGCGTTTCCTTGGTGGTCTGGATACCAGCCGTGATGCGGCGAGCCATGCCCAGGACCTCGTCGGCAATGACGACCAGGTCGAGATTGGAGGTGGTGCCGTACTCAGCGTAACCAGTGTCATGGTTCAGGTTGGCGCCAGACATGTTGGTCATAGCCATGGACAGGGCGGCTTCAACGCCAGCCTGCTCGTCGATGACGCAGGTGTCGGTGCAGCCTGCGGTACCGAACATCGGGACCTTGAGGTAATGGGCAACGTC
>CADBQL010000339.1 GCA_902796815.1 uncultured Coriobacteriaceae bacterium
GAATTAGCTGACAAGCATTGCGCGCCTGGAGAGCCTCCCGCGCGTGTGCGCGCTTCGTCGCTCGAGCCGATGACCGTCAATCCCGAATTCGTAGACGTTCTCGCCTCATCGGAGGGTCGCGTCTGCAGGCATCTGCATGTGCCCGTGCAATCGGGGAGCACCAAGGTGCTTCGCGAGATGGCACGTCCCTATGATGCGCAGGGTTTTCTCGACCTGGTCGCAAGGTTGTATGGACGCATTGGGTGCTTGTCGCTTACAACCGATATCATCGTGGGATTTCCCGGAGAAACGGACGAGGATTTCCAGGCGACGCTCGAGCTCGCACGCGCGTGCCGGTTTTCGAAAATTCACGTATTTCCCTATTCGAGGCGCGCGGGGACGCCGGCTGCCATGCGTCAGGACCAAGTACCGCCCGAGGTGATTCGCTCGCGCGCCGCTGCGTTGCGCGTCCTTTCCGATGAGCTTCGCGCGGCTGACTTCGAAGCGCGTCGCGGCACGACCGAGCTTGCGCTCGTCGAGTCGCGTTTTGCCTGTACAGAAAGTTATCATGAAATTGCGATACCGCGTGGGGCCGTCGAAGGCGAGCTTGTGCCGGTTGTCATCGGAGAGTCGAGTGTTGCGCGGTCGTTTGGCTTGGACTAGAGAGCCAGATTGGAGCAGGTTATGGACGAGAGGCACGATATGCAAGAGTTCACAGGAGCGGATGCGAAGAATGCGGAAATCGTTTCGGGCTCGCAGAACGCGAGCGCGTCCATTACGCGCATCACGGCACCGTATGGCGTCGACATGGCACTTGTGACCGGCCCGAACGACAAGCTGCTCCACATCATTCAGGAGAGCTTTGCTGCACGCATCACGGTGCGCGGCGACGAGATTTCTTTTGCGGGGGGTCCCGAGGAAACCCAGGCGCTCACGATGCTTTTTTCCGATATCTTTAAGCATGTGCTCGCAGGATCGCTTCCCGATGAGGCCTACATCAAGCGCATGATCTTGCTGTTGCGCAGTGAGGAGATGGCCCCCGACGCCTTGCGCTGCGATATTCTGCTCACAGATCGCGGCAAATCGATTCGCCCGAAGACGGCGGGGCAGAAACACTTCGTGGACGCGATTCGCTCAAATACGATCACGTTCGGCCTCGGTCCTGCGGGCACCGGAAAAACGTTTTTGACCTGCGCAATGGCGGTTGCGGCGCTTCAGCGCAAGGACGTGAGCCGCATCGTACTCACGCGTCCGATTGTCGAGGCAGGTGAATCGCTCGGGTTTTTGCCTGGCACGATGATGGAAAAAGTCGACCCCTATATCAGGCCGCTCTACGACGCGCTGTTCGAGATGATCGACGCGCGAACGGCGACGCGCATGCTCGAAGACGGAACGATAGAGATCACGCCCCTCGCCTTCATGCGCGGACGTACATTCAACGATAGCTTCGTCATCCTTGATGAGGCTCAAAACACGACGCCAGACCAGATGAAGATGTTCTTGACGCGTTTGGGTTTCGGGTCGAAGATGGTCGTGACCGGTGACGAATCGCAATCGGACAACCCGCGTGGTCCTGCTGGGCTCAAGAGTGCGCGCGACAAGCTCATGGGGCTCGAGGATATCGCGTTCGTCGAGTTGCGCGGTTGCGACGTGGTACGCAACTCGCTTGTCGCGCGTATCGTCGCGGCATATGAAAACGGCAAGGAAGAGGCACGGTAATGGACATAGCCATAAACTACGAATATCGCGAAGAGGATGTGGCGGCCCTGTTCGACATCGAAGCGCTCGCGGCTCATGTGATTTCAAGCGAGGGAAAACCCGATGACACCGAGGTTTCGATTTCGTTTGTGACCGATGAGGAAATTCATGAGCTCAATCGTGACTATCGCGGCGTGGACCGACCTACCGACGTGCTCTCATTCGAATGCGATGGCTTCGAGGGTGAAGATGATGTGCCGCTCGTGGAGGGCATGGCGTTCGAGCTCGGTGATATCGTCATTGCGCCTGACGTCGCGCAGCGTCAGGCTCCCGAGTACGGACTCACGTTTGCCGATGAGATGAGCCTGCTCGTGACGCACGGGCTTTTGCATTTGTGTGGTTACGATCATATGGAGCCTGACGAGGCCGAGCAGATGGAGGCCCGCGAAACAGAGTTGCTCTCCTCGTTTTGGGGTCGCGCGTTCTCGCGGGGAGAAGTAGAGGCCTAGGATGACGCGTCAGAGTCTCGTGAGTTCGTTTGGTCATGCGTTCGATGGCATCAAGACCGCGGCCCGCGAACGAAACTTCAAAATAGAGTTGGGATTTGCCGTTGCGGCAGTTGCGCTCGGCATCTGGCTCGGCAATGATATGACGCAATGGGCTGTCATATCGCTGTGCATCGGCATCGTACTGGCATGCGAATGCGTAAACACGGCCCTCGAGGCTGCTGTCGACCTCATATCGCCCGAATACAACGAGCTTGCCAAAATCGCGAAGGATTGTGCGGCGGGTTCCGTGCTCATAATGTCGTTTGCGTCGCTGTTCGTCGCTGCATTCATATACCTGCCCAAGCTCATAGCGGTGTTTTTCGGATAAAAATGGCTCTAGCGCCGTGCGAAAGGAAACCTCATGGCATTTGAATACGATTTCGGCGGTTTCAGGTCGGGATTCGTCACGCTCGTCGGACGGCCGAATGCGGGAAAGTCCACCCTGCTCAACGCAATAATGGGAAAAAAGATAGCCATTACGTCCAATACCGCCCAGACGACTCGGCATCGTTTCCGCGCCGTGAAGACGACCGATGAGTACCAGCTCATCCTCGTTGA
>CADBQL010000340.1 GCA_902796815.1 uncultured Coriobacteriaceae bacterium
GAGCGTAAAGCGCGTGTTCAAAGCGCCAAAAGCATCGTTGAACGCTTCAACGGCGTTCTTTCCGGCCGTTGCCGCAGGATAGTAGACGCCCGTCACCGTATAGTTGCGCGCATCGTAAACGACCGACACCACACGGTCTTGCTGGATAGCCTGCAAAAACTCGGACGTAATCAGCGTGTCAGTCTCCGTGGGCCGCTCCTCGCCATCAGCGGTCGTCGGACTCTGCGTCGACATGAACTGCTGACCTACGATCAAGGCAATGACGACCGCGATTATTATCCATATGATTACCGAGCGACGATCCGATGACGGCCCTTTGAATTGGGGGTTGTTTTGTGGCATGTAGGTTATCTCTCTAGCAAATACTTCGTTCTATTTTTCGTATACTTCCGGCTTCAGGATGCCAATATAGGGCAAATTGCGGTAACGCTCGGCATAGTCGAGCCCATAGCCCACGATGAACTCGTCAGGACATTCGAAGCCAATGTGCGCGCAATCGATCTTAGCCTGGGCTCGGTTGCGCTTGCGCAGAAGCGTGATCACCTCGATCGAAGCCGGCTTGCGCTGCTTAAGGTAGTCGATCAAGAATTGTAACGTCAAACCGGAATCAAGGATGTCCTCAACAACGATGACATGCTTTCCTTCGATGCTCGCCGTAAGATCTTTGACGATGCGCACCGTACCGGAGCTCTTGGTGCCGCTTCCGTACGACGACAGCGCCATGTAGTCCATCTCGAGCGGAATTTCGGTCGCACGTGCCAAGTCTGCCATGAAAATCGCCGCACCCCTGAGCACCGATAGCAACACGACCTCCTCGCCATGGTCAGTCGCCTCGGAATACTCGTCGGTCAGCGCGGCCCCGATTTCGCTAACGCGAGCCTTGATCTCGGTATCTGCAAACAAAATCTCTTGTATATCCTTATGCACGGAGTTCGCCCACTTTCCTGGTCGTTTTCGTAAGGTTATAGTTTAGCATTCTCGCCCTAAAACGCGCATCACTAAGAGTGACGCTTCGTCAACAGCCACGAAGTTTCCACGCTGGGACATCTGCGAGGCATTGGAAAAAGCAAGAAACAGCCCGCGAAGGCACTGCATGCCTCTTGGCGCGTATCAAACCACAAGCTCGGGAAATTCATCAAGCAGACGTTTTACAGGAAAACCGATTACCGTGTCTAAGTTGCCTTCGATATGGTCGACGAAGCCATCGCCGACAGACTGTATCCCATAAGCGCCTGCCTTGTCGAAGGGGTCACCTGATGCGATATACGCCTCTATCTGTTCTTCGGATAGCTCTTTGAAGTACACGTAGGTCGTATCTATGAACGTCCGATAAGCCAAGCTCATGTCACCGCCAGCGGGCGCGTGAACCATCCAGAGCGACACTGCCGTATGCACGTCGTGACCATGTCCCGAAAGCGCATGCAGCATGCGGCGAGCGTCTGCATCATCCTTGGGCTTTCCAAAAATTTCGCCGCGGAAAACGACCATCGTGTCGGAGCCTATGACGGCAAGCATCCCGTCGTAATCGGGAGTAACGAGCTGCTCGACGGCAGCATGAGCCTTGCGCTCAGCAAGCTTCTTGACCGCTTCGACCGGTTGCTCGAGCAAATCGGCGTCGAGATGCTCGTCCACATCGACCGCATGCACTCTGAACGCAACCCCAGCTTCTTCGAGCAGCTGGCGTCGGCGGGGCGAAGCGCTCGCCAGAACTATATCGAACTGCATGTGCTGATCCTTCCTGAAGTGCATGAATGGCAAGACCCAACCCTATCTAGACTTCGGCAGCTGCCTTGCGAGCGCTCAGCGCTACTTGCGCCTACGAGTCCTAAAAGCTGCCATCGGCTCGATCCGCACGCCCTGCTTGTTCGAGCTTACGGCGAGGTTTCCTTGAATGTTGGCAACATAGCCGCTCTTGGGACGACCGTGCTCGAATGCATCGATTATTGCCTCGACAGAAGCGGTCTCGACGCGATCGTCGGGATCAAGCAGAGACTCAAGCACCTTGAACACCACACGGCGCAGAAGCGGCACGCGCTCCGCTGCGAGCATGGGCGAAAGCACGCAGCCGTCTTCTGCCGGCTCGAGCCTGACCACATGACGCGCAACGAGCTCATCGGCGAACGCATCAAGCATGTCGTCTTCATCGGCTATCAGGTTCATGGTACGCGTCAGGGTCACAAGCAGCTGAGGATTGCGCTCTTTTGCGAGCGGGACGATCTCGTGGCGCACGAATGCCCTAAAACGGTCCGTATGCTGGTTCGTCGCATCTTCGCGCCACAGCATTTCCTCACGATCACGCACAACGGGCAAATCGCGCTCGATACGCCCGATGATATAGTCGCGCAGCTCTTCCCGCCCCGCATCGAGCAGCGGACGCGCAACCTGCCCGTTTAGATACAGCATCGAACGGAAGCCCCCCGGCCCTGTACCGACGATTGAACGCATGTAAAAGTTTTCAACGCGATCGTCGGCCGTATGCGCAACGAAAATCCTACCGCTCGAAACGGGCATGCTATGAGTTCGACACAAATCCTCGAGCGCCTCGCGCGCAGCCGCATAACGTTCACGGCGCGCAATGGCCTCGATGTTTCCGCGCTCAGCTCGCGCGATGGCATCGACATCGATTTCAACCGTAACGTGCTCGATGCCCAGTAGGGTTGCAAGCTCGGCCACGAAAGCAGCATCCTCGTCCGCCTGCTCCCCACGTAGCTTGTGATTTACATGCAGTATCGAAATCGGCCCGACGACCCCGGCCCCCGCGAGCTCGGCAGCGATATAGGCAAGCGCAACCGAATCGGAGCCGCCTGACACCATCAGCAGCACAGGCGCATCCAGATCTTCAATCAGATCGTGCGCGCGAATAGCCTGGCGCGCTTGTTCAACAACATCCATAAGACCCTTCTTGCGATCCGTTCCCTTCTCCCAATGCTCCTTATGCGTCCCTATTCGATATCAACATGATGATCGAGTCTAGGAATCGTCTGATCCGAGCAGATTCCTCGAAACATGTACATTAAGAGCAGCGCACACCAGCGCAGTCACGGAAACCCATAGCACAATTAAATCCCTGCGAAGATTCTTGCTTTCCATAGCTAACTCGTCACCTCAATACATAAAGCCAGAGTGATTCACTTGTCGAGCCATTTCTGTAGAACTCGTTCCAGCTCGAATCGCCAAAACCGTTTGCGGCAATGCAGAGTTGTGCTCTACTCCTGCTCTTTATTTGCAAGCAAGTTCAGCGAGGTATTCAGGGTAAGAGCAGCGCATATTAGCGCGCCTAAAGAAATCCATAATACGATCAGGTCCTTCGAAAATATCTTTTTCATCGCCCATCAACCCCCTTATAACCTAATAGGCTCATCTCCATTGCTTAGCCGCAGCGCTCGTTGCTGTAGTGCTAACTCATCGAATAAGGGTGCACGCAATAGCTATCTCATGCTCCTTCGTTACTCGACGAAAGCATACAGACTGACATGTTGCAGCTGTGAATTAAATTATAGACTACGATTTGTTGATTGCACGACATTGTTATTACTGGAAATGCCCTAATGGCTCGACTCACCTCGAGACATCAAAGCTATTGACTCGACATGCGCAGTATGAGGAAACATATCGACCGGCTGCACAACATCGAGCGAAAAGCCGCGCTCAGCCAGGTAGCGCGCATCGCGCACCTGCGTCTTGGGATTGCACGACACATACACCACGCGCGCAGGCGAAAGCTCGGCAACCGCGTCGAGGAATTGCTCGGTCGAGCCTGCGCGCGGCGGATCCATGAGCACCACATCGACCGATTCTCCCGCTTCGGCAACACCGCGCAGGTAATCCCCAGCATCGGCAGCTACGAACTCGGCGTTTTCCACCCCATTGTGTCGCGCGTTCTCCCGCGCATCGCGGATAGCCGCCTCGACCGAATCGACGCCGATAACCCGGCGCGCCCCGCGTTTGGCCGCTACCAGGCCGATCGTGCCCGTGCCGCAGTAGGCGTCGATAATCGTCTGCGTCCCATCAAGGGCAGCCAGCTCGATTGCCTGCTCATATAAGATGGCAGTCTGAACAGCGTTCACCTGATAAAACGACTGCGACGAGATACGGAAGCTCAACCCGCACAACGTGTCGAGAATGAACCCAGGGCCGTAAAGGCGCGATTCCTTCTGCCCGAGTATCACGTTGGTCTGACGCAGGTTGACGTTCTGCACGACGGTAGTCACGAACGGGCAGCGTCGTACGAGCTCACGACAAAACGATTTTGAGTTGGGAAACGCTTCATCGTTAGTGACGAGCGTGACGAGCATTTCCCCACTCTCGTGCCCCACGCGCACGATAGCATGGCGTATGAAGCCTTTGCCGCTGTCCTCATCGTAAGGCGCGATATGATAGGTGCCCATGATGGATTTGATCGCACGAATCACCTCATGAGCGCGCTCGTTCTCGATCAGACATCCATCGGTTGCAACAAGGTGATGCGTACCAGCTGCATACATACCCGTCAGGATCTCGTATCGCGGCGCTTCGGCGCGCCCGCGCTGCCGACTATCGCGCCCCGATTGCGACGAACGCTTCGCGCGGCTGGATTCCCCTTCGCGCGCCATCCGTTTTCCTGGTGCAAATGGCGAGGTCACCTTGTTGCGATAATGGAACGGGTCGTCCATGCCGATTGTCTGGCGTATTTCGGCGCTCGAGAAGATGTCGTCAGAGAAAAGCTCGGCAACGAAAGCGTCCTTTCGGGCAAGTTGCTCATCATAGGGCACGTCAATCCAAGAGCATGCCCCACACGCATGCGAGACAGCGCACCGCGACGATTCACATCCGGGCGCACGATCGCCGTTCCCGTCTTTTGCCGACTGAACCTCGTGGGTACCGTGTGCACGCACGTCATCGGACGCAAACGCTTTGCGCCTTGCTTCGGCAACACCCGACCGCACGCCTTTACGTTTGGCTTCGTGGGCGCGCTTTGCCTTCGCATTCCCTTTTCCCTTTGATTGTGACATCTTCTTAACCATCATGCCCTCTCATGGCAAATCATGATACCTTCATTACCGAATTTAAGCGAGGGAGGCATACATGACGTTTATCATCCGCTGGCTCGTCACGGCAATCGCAGCTGCAGCTGCAGTATGGATCGTACCGGGCATTCAAACAACCGGGCCCGACTACCTCATCGCGCTCGTCGCATTCGCCTTGGTGCTTTCTTTTGTCAACGTTTGCATCAAACCGATTGCGCAGCTTTTGAGCCTTCCGCTCTCGTTCATCACGCTCGGCATATTTTACCTAATCGTAAACGCTTTGCTGCTCGAGCTGGCGGCGGGAATATCCTCTGGGCTCTTCGGTAGCGGTATCGAGGTCGCAAGCTTCGGAAGCGCGTTTTTCGGATCGATCGTCATCAGCATCGTGAGCACGATTGTGAACAGCTTCATCGACAAAGAATAGCCGCAGTATCGCCTTCCCCAAAAAGGCAATACGATCGATTCGATGAAAGAA